>VBDY01000210.1 GCA_005882775.1 Chloroflexota bacterium
ACTGAACCCCCAGCCTGTGAGGACTATGACGGCCAGCGTCAGAAGGGCCATGGCCAGGAGCAGCCGCCTACGCGAGGCCTCGACCAGGGTGAGGCGGGCGATGGCGAGCGCCTGCCTCACTTGTCGGACTCCTTGAGGAGCTCGAGGAAGCGGTCCTCCAGGGTCTCCTGCCTGGGTTCCACCGCATAGACCCGGCCGCCGCGGTGCACCAGCTCTGAGACCAGCTCAGGAACGCGGTCCTCACCGAGCCCGCGGAAAGTCAGCCACTCGCCCTCAACCTCGAAGGCACCGAACGGCTGCAGCGCTGCGGATTCGCCCGTGATCCCTCCCACGCGGATCCGGACTGCTCCCTGCTTCCCCAGGATCTCCTGCATCGTGCCTTTCGCGATCACCCGCCCGTGATCGACCACCGCAACTCGATCGCATATCTGCTCCACCTCGGTCAGCAGGTGGGAGTTGAGGAAGACGCTTGTGCCTCGCTCCTTCAGCCGCCGGATGATATCGCGCACGTCGTGGCGGCCGACCGGATCGAGGGCTGAGGTTGGTTCGTCGAGCAAGACCAGCTCGGGCCGCCCGAGCAGGGCGACTCCGAGGCCGAGCCGCTGCTGCATCCCTTTCGAGAAACCGCTGACCCGGTCGCGTGCTCGGTCGGCCAGACCCACGGTCTGGAGCGCGAGCTCGATCTCCTCGCCCCATCGGGCACGCGGCAACCGGGAGAGCCGGCAGTGAAGCGCGAGCACCTCGTGGGCCGTCAGCCATCCCTGGTAGCGGAAGAGCTCCGGCAAATAGCCCAGGCGCTGCCGGGTCTTGAGGTCGCCCATAGGGGCGCCCAGCACCCAGGCTTCCCCCGCGGTTGGCTGCGTCAGCCCGACCAGGAGCTTGACCGCGGTGGTCTTGCCGGCGCCGTTCGGGCCAAGAAACCCGAAGACTTCCGCACGCCGCACGCTCATCGTCAACCCCGCCAGCGCCACCGTCTTTCCGAACCGTTTGGCGAGGTCCTGAGTATGAATGGCAAGCGCGGCCGGTTCAGCAGCCTCGGCTGCCGGTGGCTCGCTCACCGGGTCAGTGGAGACTGTCTGCAATCGCAACAACCTGGTCCGGTGTGACCTGACCCACGACCGCGTAGATTACGCCGTCCTTCTGCCAGACAACGCCGCTGGCAATCCCGGCGTCGACCAGCAGTCCCTGCGCGCCCTGGACCTGCACCTGCCGCGAGCTGGCCAGGCCCGATGGGATGGGCACCGGAAGAGTGGTGTTCGGATTCTTGATCGCCCTGATCTGCGCCGCCACTTCGGGCGGTACACCGGGCTGGGACAGGAGGTAGTCCTCGAGCTGCTGCTGCGTGGCGCCGGTCGAGGAGACGGTAGGCGTGCGGGTCTCCAGGATGACCAGAGCGGGGAAGCCTTCGAAGATACCGGCCGCATTCGGAGCGCCGCCGCCGTAGACCTCCATCACCGCCGGCCCGGCATCGAGGTACAGCGTGCTGCCGTCGATGCTGGCAGGCATGGGTGATACGGTGACGCCGGCCTTCTTCGCGGATGACGCCAGGGTTGCCGCGCTGAGCGTCAGCGATCCGGTGGTCCGCGGGGCAACGAGGTAGCTCACGCTGGATGGAATGCCGGAGGGCAGCGCACCCGGCGCCAGCACCGCCAGCCCCGACTGCTGGGCGGCCTGGGATCGGCTCGTGACCGGCTTGAGGTCGGGCGGCCCGGACGTCCAGTGCAGCTTCCCGTAGTCGAGGACCACGCCCAGGCGGTTGAGATCGGTCGGCTGAACCTGGACCGCCTGAAACCGCTGCGGCTCGAAAATCTTGACCAGGCTCTGCGCCAGGCCGCTCGCGCCGAGCACCCCCAGGAGGAGGGCGGCAAAGGCGATAAGGGCGACCGGACGGTAGGCCCGCGGCCAGCCCAGCCGAACGCCGGTGGTAAGCCGCTCCACAGGGGTCACCGGGCGCGCCGCCTCGCCGGCCTCGATGCCGCGCCGAATCTTCGACAGCGCCGGCTCGGGCGAAAGGTTCAGCTCCGGGACCGCCATTAGCTGGGCCACCGCGCTTGCCTCGTCGGCTATCGCATGCGAGCGAGCCTGGCAGCCCTGACAGTCGTCGTAGTGCTGCTTCTGGCGCGCCTCGACCGCGAGCGGCTCGTCCAACATCCGCCTCAAGACGCCGTCACTCAGGTGCGGCATCTGTGACCTCCCTGCGCAGTGCCTGTTCGGCCCGACGAAGCATGGTGCCCACGTGGGAGACCCGGGTTCCGATGGCAGCCGCAATCTCCGCATAGCTGAGGCCGCTGTAACGCAGGGCGAGGATGGCGGCCGACCTATGCGGCAGCCGGC
>VBDY01000096.1:0-9064 GCA_005882775.1 Chloroflexota bacterium
CGTACGCCTCGAGGTGGGTCACCGGGCCGGAGAACAGGCGATCGTGCGCCCAGGTCTTGAGCTCGTCGCGCAGCCAGCGGTCGAGCGGGGCCGCGTATCCCATCTTGTCGGCACGCCACAGGACCTGGGTTGGGACGAGGCCTTCGCCGGCGCGGCGCAGAATCAGCTTCTGCCATCCGTCGCCGACGATGGCCTGCTCTGGCAATCGCGCGACGAAGTCGACGAGGTCGTAGTCGAGAAAGGGAAGCCGCGTCTCGCGCGAGAACGCCATGGCGTTCCGGTCCGCGTAGCGGAGCAGCTGCGGCAAAGAGTTTTCAACCAGGGCGCTTGCGCGCATCGCCCGATAGCGGCCACCGCGGGCGCCGGCCCCTCCACGGCGCTGCCTGACCACCGCGACGGCCAGCTGCGCCAGGTTGAGCGCAGCGTTGCGGTTGAATCGGCGGCCCGCGTCGGGAAACTGCCGGCTCGCCTGCTTCAGACGCCGCGAGAAGAGAGTTGTCTCACGGACCGCCGGCCACCAGCGGCCGGATTCGACCAGGTCGAGCTGGTGCGCCGGGAAGTAGTACTGGTAGCCGCCGAGCAGCTCGTCCGCGCCCTGCCCGTCGAGGATGACGGTGGTCGCGTTGGCGGCTGCCAGCCGCGCGACGCACCACTGCAGGTAGATCGAGGCGCTGAGGAACGGCTCCTCCTGGTGGTAGTGAAGGTCCCTCGACTCCTCGATGAGCCGGCGTGGATCAGGCGTGACCATGTGAGCCTTCACCCCGGTGGCGGCCGCGACCATGTCGACGTACTCTCCTTCCGACAGCGCTGGGTCGTCGTCGAAACGCGCGGTGAATGTGTTCTGGGTGATGATGCCGCGCTCGTCCTTCATCCCAGCGACTAGCGCAACGACCGTGGACGAGTCGAGCCCGCCGGACAGGCTCGTGCCGACCGGCACGTCCGAGCGCAGGCGCATGGAGACGCTGCGGTCGAGGAGGGCGCGGAACTGCTCGACGGTGTCTGTCTCGCGATACGAATCGCGCGAGGCCGCAAATTCCAGTGTCCAGTAGGTCCACGAACGCGTGACCTCGCCTCGTTCGTCGACCGTCATGGCGTGGGCGCCCGGCAGCCGCTTGATGCCTTTGAACAGTGTGGGCTCGTCGTGCTCGAAGTAGCGTCCGGCGACGTAGGAACCCAGCGTGTCCTGGTCTATGGCGGCGCCAAGGTCGGGATGCGCGAACAGCGCCTTGGCTTCCGACGCAAACGCGATGCCGCCGCGCGGAAGGCGCGCGAAGAACATTGGCTTCTCCCCGAAACGGTCGCGGGCCACCAGAAGGCGTCGCTGCCGCGCGTCCCACAACGCAAATGCAAACATCCCGTTGAGTCGTGGCAGGCACTCGGCGCCCCACTCCTGGTAGGCCGCGAGCAACACCTCGGTGTCGCTCTGCGTGCGGAAGACGTGCTTGCGCGCGCGCAGCTCATCGCGCAGCTCGATGTAGTTGTAGATCTCGCCGTTGTAGACGAGCGTGAGCGCGCCATCGGCGGAGCGCATCGGCTGCATCGCCGCGTCGCTGAGGTCGATGATCGCGAGGCGGCGAAAGCCGAGCCCGACAGCGCCGGTCTCGTGCTTCGAGACCCACGTCCGCGATCCGTCGGGCCCGCGGTGCGCGAGCCGGTCGCGCATCCGGTCGATCAGCGGGGCATCGATCTCAGACGGGGTGACAACTGCGACGATCCCGCACACGGCGTCAGCTCCCCAGCCACTGCTGGACCGCCGCGCGCAGGCGGCCTGCCGCGAGGCGGCGCCTGAGGCGTGCCGGCAGCAGCAGGGCAAGCGAACCGGCGAGCCGGCCCGCGGTGCGCGCCGGACCGGGCATGGCGAGCCACCGCGCGTAGCGGATCTGGGCCGCGGCCCAATCCGGTCCGAGTACCTCGGCCAGCCGGTCGATGCACGTGACCGGGTGTGTCCGGGTGACGCGCTCGTCCAGCAGAGTCAGGATCTCTTCGAACTTGAGGTCGTAGTCGTTGGCCGAGCTGACCGTCTTCAGCTCGGCGGCTGCAGCCTCAGTCAGCTTGCTCCGCGAGGTTTCGCCCACCGCTCGCATGAACTCGTCGCCTGATTTGGCGACGATGAGGGAGGCGGCCAGTCCGACCAGCGGTCTCATCTCCGACGAGACTGCTGGGAGCCCAGTCGCGGCCATCTCGAGCGCTTTCAGGGGCAGGCCGTTCTCGACGAGCCATGGGTCGTGGCGGTAGGGGATGAGGCCGAGGTCAGCGGCCGCGTACAGGTCGCGCAGGCGGTCCGGGTCGACGGGGCCGGGTGCGATTACGTTGGGGAGAGCGGCCACGCGATGCCAGGCGTGCGTCTCAGAGCGTGAGAGCTCTTTGACCGGGCCATAGAAGGCGAACAGGTCCCGTGGGTACTCAGTCGCCAGCCGGTGCAGCAGCTCAAAGTCGAGCCGGCCGTTGATGTTGCCCGCATAGATGACCGTGCGTTCAAACGATCGTGCTGCCTCTTGCAACCCCCGGTCTGGTCGGCCGGCCGCATAGTGGTTGTAGTCGCAGCCGTTGGTGACCGTCACGACCTCGGCGCCCTCGACCCTGCGCCGCAGGCCCGCGGCCACCCCCTCGCTCACCGCGACGTTGAGGTCGCTCATCGCTACCACGGCGCGCAAACCCTGCAGCGTGGACGCGCCGCGACCGGGCATGTCGAAGTAGGCCTCCGACGCGTGGTGGACGCGCGCCATCGCGGGCACGCGCGCGTACAGCTCGGCGAGGTCCGGGTTGTAGCACCACAGCAGCGGGCGCACGAAACCACGCTGGGCCATGTCCTCCAGCACCTGGCCGACCTGGAGCTGGATTTTGGCCAGCCGGTTCGGCTCGGCGATGAGCTGCGTGCGCAGGATCCGGCAGTTTGGAATGCGGGGCTCCGGCACCGATGCAGCCGGGCCGCGAGTGAGCACGGGATTGACCAGCACGACCGGCCTGCGCTTGGCCCATCGCGCGGCGAAGTGCCAGCGATTGCCGCGAAGCTCGTCTTCCCACCCGGGTATGAGGAGGAAATAGACGGAGTCCACTCGCCCGAGCAGCTGATGAGATTGAGTCACGCGAGTCGTCCCGAAGTCTACTATCGAACCCCGACGTGTCCCGACAGGCCAGGGTCCTTTTGATCTGCGATGACCGGCGCGGCGCCCCGAACACCGTGCTCGATCACATCGACGCGTTTCGCCGGTATTCGCGTCACGACATTCACACCTTGAACACCAGGGACATGCCTCGGAGCATCGCCCTGGACCTCGATTACTTCGACGTGGCCGTCATCCACTACTCGGTCGTGCTGAGCAGCCTCAACTACCTTTCGGCGGACTTTCGCGACAAGCTGAGGCGCTTTCGCGGCCTCAAGGTCGAGTTCATCCAGGACGACTACCGGTGGATCGACCGCGAGACCGCCGCGTCACGCGACATCGGCATCAACGTGCTCTTCACGGTCGCGCCCGAACCGGCCGCGAGCCAGGTCTATGACGAGCGCCTTCCTGGGGTGCGTCGCGTCCTGACCCTGACGGGCTACGTCCCGGAGAACCTGGTCGGCCGGCCGATCAAGCCGCTCGGAGAGCGAACGATCGACGTCGGGTATCGGGCGCGTGACCTACCTTTCTGGCTGGGCCGCCTCTCGCGTGAGAAGGTCTGGATCGGGCAGCGGTTCCTCGAGCGGGCGCCGGCCTATGGTCTTCGCTGCGACATTGCCTGGACTGAAGACCAGCGGATCTATGGCGAACGCTGGATCGAGTTCGTCTCGTCATGCCGCGCGACCCTCGGCTGCGAGAGCGGCGCCAGCATCGCGGATTTCGACGGAAGCGTCGAGCAAGCTGTCCTCACTTTCATGGGCGCTCATCCCCGCGCCACGTTCGAAGACGTGCATGAAGCCGTGCTTCGGCCCTACGAGGGCAACGTGGTCATGAACATAGTCTCGCCGCGCGTGTTCGAAGCCGCGGCTCTCGGCACCGCGCTGGTCATGTTTCCGGGCGAGTACTCGGGCGTCGTGTCACCGGAGAAGCACTACATAGTCCTGGAGAAGGACTTCTCCAACATGGACGATGTCGTGGATAAGCTGCGCGACGACAAGCTCGTGTCGGCGATGACCGCGCGAGCTCGTCACGACCTGATCGAATCCGGACGCTGGGGCTACCGAGCGTTTGTGGACCAGTTCGATCAGGTGGTGGATGCTGATGCTCGAACCATGCGTGGCCCATCGATTGCGTTGCGGTATCGAGCCACGCAAGCCGAGCGGGCGATGCGCGTGCCTCCTCCAACGGTCAGGCTGGCGCGGGTGGCGAGTCGCCTGCTCCATCGCGATCCGTCGATGCGATTCAGCGTTGAACGTGAAGGCCAGCTCCGGAAGGGACTGCTCGCGATGCGGGTCGGGCTGGCCGACCCCGATCTTCGACCACTGCTGCGGCTCGGCCGCCGGTCGGGGACCTCGTTGGACAGACTCTTGAGGGAGATCCTGGAGCTGTCGCTGCTGAGACGGGCGGCCACGGGCGACCTGCCCGGTCAGTCTTTCGTCGTCGGCATCGAATTCGATCCCGAGCGTCGGGCGCTCAGCTTCGTCAGCGCGGCGGCCGCTGACCGGGTGCCTGAGCGCATCACCACCGCAGACTCGATCCTCGAGGCCGTCCGCCGCCGCGAACTGACTGTCATCGAGTGGGATCATCGGCCGTTGGGTGGACAGGTCCGTCTTGACCGGCCATCGATGGTTGTCGGCATCGGCCTGGACGGCCTCGAGACATTCTCTGTGCTGACTGAGATCGGCCGCAGCCGGCCTTCGGCGCTCGAGCGCGCATTGACCCCATTGCTGTCCGGCGCGTTACGGTCGGGTACTTCGCCGCGAGTGAAGGCGTGACGGGTCGCTATCATTCATCGCCGAATTTGGTACGTGTAGTCAAAGCACCCAGCGGCGCTCTCTAGTGGAGACCCGCATCGTCTACATGGGAGACTCGATCACCTTCGGCCAGCACTGCGATCCGACGCTGCGCTGGACGTCCCTGGTCGATGGCCGTTTGTCAGAGCGACTCGCGCGGGGTGGAACCGACCTGGTGACGTTCAACCGCGGTGTAAGCGGTGGGACCACGCGGCAGGGCCTGGAGCGTTATCCCGCGGACGTTCAGCTCCTCGAGCCGCACGTTCTCATCATCCAGTTCGGGATGAACGACTGCAACTGCTGGGTGAGCGACCGTGGTCTCCCGCGTGTCTCCGAGTCCGCGTTTCGCGCGAACGTGACCGAGATGGTGATACGGGGGCGGCATTTCGGGGTGCGCGAGGTCATCATCGCCACCAACCCACGCTCGCTCAGGACCAGCTCCATGGTGAGCGGTGAGATCTACGAGGACGCCAACGCGCGGTACTCGCAGGTCCTGAGGGAGGTCGCGGCGGACTGTGGGACTGAGCTGTGCGACATCCGTGCGGGTTTCGAAGGACTCAGTCACGAACAGATGGCTGAAATGGTGCTCCCCGATCTCCTGCACCTGTCGGTCGCAGGAAACGCCATGTACGCTGACCTCATAAGCCCGTATGTTCTCGAGGCTGTCAAAGCCGTGACGCGGGAGGTCGCCAACACATGACCACCGCCAAGACCAGCACCGACCAACACTGGAGTCAACGGGCGGCCAGCGTTGCCAACGACGCCGAGGTCAACCTCATGGACGTCTTCCAGCGCGACCTGGAATACGACCACGTGTGTCAACACCTCACGCCCGGGATGACGGCTCTCGAGGTGGGTTGTGGTAACGGTTACTCGACCCTTCGCTTCCGGGAGCTGGTGAAGCACATCGACGCGATGGACTACTCCGAAGAAATGATCGAACGTGCCCGAGCGAGGGTGGGGGAGACCAACAACACGTTCATCGTCGACGACATCCGAGCCCCACGCCATCTTCGCGGCCCGTACGACGCGGTCATATGCGTCCGGGTTCTGATCAATCTGGCGGATCTCGAAGAACAACGCCTCGCGTTCAGGAGCATGGCCGAGGCGACTCGACCGGGGGGGCTACTGATCCTCGTGGAAGGCTATCGCGACGGTTTCGTCGAGCTGTCGCGACTGCGCCAACGGTTGGGCCTGCCGCCGCTGGAGCCGGCGCGGATCAACTTCTACTCGAGTTACGACGAGCTCTCCAGTCTCTTCGAGGACGAGTTCGAGATACGGAACCGGTTCCATCTCGGCGGCTATGACTTCCTCACCAGGGTTGTCTATCCGGTGCTCGTCGGTGCAGAAAACGTCCGCCACAACACGGAATTCAGCGAGCGCTCCGAAAAGATCGCTCGCGAATTCAACCCTGATGATTTCGAGCCGCTCTCGCGGATCAAAGGCGTCGTTCTGAGGAAGCGCGGCCAGGCGCGCTGAGCTGTCCCGAAGGCTACTATCGATCGCTAACGTGTCCCGAGAGGCTCGGATACTGCTGCTCTGCGACGACCGGCCCGTTCGCGCCAACACGGTACGCGATCACATCGATGCCCTCGTCCGCTTTTCACGCCACCAGGTCAGGCCATTCAACCCGCTGTCGATGCGTCGCAGCCTGGCCCTGGAGCTGGGGGACTTCGACGCGGTGGTCATCCATTACTCGGTCGACCTGAGCGACAGCCTCCACGTTTCGCCCCACTTTCGCGATCGGCTGCGCCGCTTTCGCGGCCTGAAAGTCGAGTTCCTGCAGGACGACTATCGATGGGTCGATCGCACCACAGCCGCCGCCCGCGACGCAGGAATCGGCGTGCTGTTCACGATCGCGCCTGAGCCGGCCGCGGGACTGCTTTACGACGAGCGGCTGCCGGGGGTGCGGCGCGTCCTCACCCTGACAGGCTATGTGCCCGACAACCTGATGGGCCTCCCGGTCAAGCCGCTGGCCGAACGAACGCTTGACGTCGGCTACCGTGCCCGCGCCCTGCCGTTCTGGTTTGGCCGGCTCTCTCAGGAGAAGGTATGGGTGGGCCAGCGGTTCGCGGAGCTCGCTCCTCGTTACGGACTGCGTTGCGACATCGCGTGGCACGAGCACGATCGCATCTACGGCCAGCAGTGGATCGACTTCATGTCGTCGTGTCGCGCCACGCTCGGCTGCGGGAGCGGCGCCAGCATCGCGGACTTCGATGGCAGCGCCGAGCGCGCCGTTCAGGGTTACTTGCGCGATCACCCCGCTGCGTCATACGAAGAGGTCCACGACGCTGTCCTACGTCCCTATGAGGGCAAGGTGGTTGTCGACGTCGTATCACCGCGCGTGTTCGAGGCCGCGGCCCTCGGCACCGCGATGATCATGTTTCCGGGTGACTACTCGGGCGTCGTCTCGCCCCGCGAGCACTACATCGTCCTGGAGGAGGACTTCTCCAACATGGACGAGGTGGTGGAAAAGCTGCGGGACGACGGGCTCGTCTCAGCGATGACAGCCCGAACACACCACGATGTGATCGAATCCAGACGCTGGAGCTACCAGGCGTTCGTCAGCGAGTTCGACCAGGTGGTGGACGAGGAAGTTGGCGCTCCACGCGGCCGCATGCCGGCCGTTCGCTACCGTCTCGCCAGGGCCGAGCGCGCGATGCGTGTGCCGCCGCTCAGCGTGCGCGCGGTACGGGCGGCGCATGCGACCTGGCGCCGCGTGTTTCGCCGCGACCGCTCGATGAGCTTCACCATCGACTACGAGTCGCAGGTCGAGAAGGGTCTGCTCGCCCTGCGCATCGCGGCGGTCGATCGGGACTTGAGGCTTCTGCTGTGGTTGGGGCGGCGCGCGGGCGCGCCGCTGGACAGGGTGCTGCGAGAGGTTCTTGAGCTCTCGCTGCTGCGGCGAGCCGCTGCCGGAGAGCTTCCGGCTCAGGCCTTCAGGTTGAATGCCGGCTTCGATGCGGCTACGAAGGCGCTGTCCTTCGTCAGCGTGCCAGTCGACGTCGGCGCGCCGCCGAAAGACAACCACGCTCAGGCGGCGCTGGACGTTTTGCGTGCCGGCGAGCTGAGTTCGATCGATTGGGACCACCGCGCCATGGGTGGGTTGATTCACCTGGATCGGCCCGCGATGGAGGTGGGCATCGGCTTCCAGGGCCTGGAGTCCTTCACGGTCCTGGCGGGAATCGGCCGGGCCACCCCGGCCGCGCTGGCGCGCGCCCTCGGGCCGGCCCTCTCCATCTCGAAGACTGATCGCGTGACCGATTCTGTAGGCTAGCCAGGCTGTGTGCGGTATCGCCGGAGCAATCGATCTCTCCAGCCGCCCGATCCCGGATCTAGGCCGCCGTCTCGATCTGATGAACGAGATGCAGGTCCATCGCGGCCCTGACGGCCACGCGACCTGGAAACACGATCGCGGTCACGTCGGTTTCGCGCACCGCCGCCTGGCCATCATCGACCTCTCGACCGGCGACCAGCCCATGACCGACGGCCACGGCAGCTGGATCTCCTACAACGGCGAGATCTACAACTACATCGAGCTGCGAGCCGAGCTTGGTGGCAGCGGGTTCCGCACCACCTCGGACACCGAGGTCGCGCTGCGGGCGTACCAGAAGTGGGGCGTCGAATGCCTCCAGAAATTCCGCGGCATGTTCGCGTTCTCGCTGTGGGACGAAACGACCGACACGCTGTTTTGCGCCCGCGACCGGTTTGGCATCAAGCCGCTCTACTACGCGGAAGTCAACGGCGTCTTCTATTTCGCGAGCGAGATCAAAACGCTGGTCCCGTTCCTGCCCGCGGTGGAGACCGATGTCGACGGACTGAAGGACTACCTCTGCTTCCAGTTCTGCCTGGGCGGCAAGACGCTTTTCAAGGGCGTTCGCGAGCTCTTGCCTGGCCACATGCTCACCGTCCGCGACGGCAAGGTGACGGTGAGCCGGTACTGGGAGGTCTACTACCAGCCGGACTTCAACCACACGGGGATGTATTTCGAGTCGGCGATCCAGGACCTGGTCGCGGAGTCGGTCGCGCTGCACCTGCGCTCGGACGTCCCGGTCGGCGCCTACCTCAGCGGAGGCCTGGACTCGAGCATCGCCGCCTCGCTTGCGGTGGAGAAGGAGGGCCCAAGCTTCCTCTCCTTCACGGGACGGTTCGGCAGCGACCCCGCCT
>VBDY01000096.1:9109-12685 GCA_005882775.1 Chloroflexota bacterium
CGAGAAGGTCATCTACCACCTCGACTATCCGGTCGCCGGCCCGGGCTCGTTTCCGCAGTACGTCGTGTCGGCGCTCGCGGCAAAGCATCGCAAGGTCGTCCTTGGCGGCCAGGGAGGGGACGAGATCTTCGGCGGCTACACGCGGTACCTGGTGGCTTACTTCGAGCAGTGCATCAAGGGCGCCATCGAAGGTTCGATGCACAGCGGCCGCTACGTCGTCACCTACGAGTCGATCATCCCCAACCTCGTCGCGCTCAAGAACTACAAGCCGATGCTGCAGGAGTTCTGGCGCGACGGGCTGTTCGAGGACCTCGACCGCAGGTACTTCCGGCTCATCAATCGCGCGCCTTCGCTCGGTGACGAGATCAACTGGGCGGGGCTCGGCCAGTACGACCCGTTCGAGACGTTCCACGGAATCTTCAACGGCGACAACGTCGGCCATGAGTCGTACTTCGACTCGATGACGCACTTCGACTTCAAGACGCTGCTGCCCGCACTTCTGCAGGTCGAGGACCGCGTGAGCATGGCGCACGGTCTGGAGTCGCGTGTGCCGTTCCTCGACCATCGCATCGTCGAGCTGGCGGCCACGATCCCGGCCGACGTCAAGTTCGAGAATGGCAACATGAAGCACGTGCTGCGTTCGGCGATGCGCTCCAAGCTGCCGGCCAGCATCTCCAACCGGCAAGACAAGATGGGCTTTCCGGTTCCGCTGCACGAATGGATCACGTCGCCCGGACCTGTGCGCGATTTCGTCCGCGACGTCTTCTCTTCACAGCAGGCGCGGTCGCGTGAGCTGATCGACAACTCGCGCGTGCTGAAGCGGATGGACGGCGAGACTCAATTTGGCCGGCAGATCTGGGGCCTGCTCAGCCTCGAGCTGTGGCAGCGCGCTTTCCACGATCGCGCACATGAGTTCCGGCAGCGATTGAACAAACCAGTAGAGGAAGTCAAGCTATGAGGGTTCTCATCACAGGCGGAGCCGGTTTTGTCGGCTCCAACCTCGCCGATCGGCTGATCGGCAACGGCGACATCGTCACGGTCGTCGACAACTTCGAGACAGCGCGGCGCGACAACCTCACGCCGAACCGCAACCTGACACTGATCGAAGGCTCCATCGCCGACCCCAAGGTGGTCGATCGCGCCTTCGACGAGCACCGGCCTGAGGTTGTTGTTCACGCGGCGGCGTCGTACAAGGACCCTGACAACTGGTACGGCGACGCCATGACCAACGTGGTCGGGACGGTCAACGTCGTTCGGGCGTCGGAGCGCCTGAAGGTCGGCCGCTTCGTCTACCTGCAGACCGCCCTCGGCTACGGTCTGCACCCGGTCGAGCAGCCGATCACCCTCAGCCATCCCCTCGTCCCGGGGGGATCGAGCTACGCGATCAGCAAGACGGCGGGGGAGGAGTACATCTTTCTCAGCTCGCTCGACTACATCTCGTTTCGTCTCGCCAACGCGTACGGCCCACGCAACCTCAGCGGCCCGCTGCCCACCTTCTACTACCGCCTGACCAACAACAAGTCGGTGTTCGTGATGGACACCCGGCGGGACTTCATCTACGTCAGCGACCTGGTCGACGTGATCAGCCTTGCCGTCGCCGGCCGCGGACGGCGGGGTCCGTACCACGTCTCCTCCGGCCGCGACTACTCGATCAAGCAGCTGTTCGACGCGACCATCAAAGCGCTTGGGGTCAAGCTCGACCAGGACGTCGAGGTGCGGCCGCGCAACCCGGACGACGTCGCCACCATTCTTCTCGACCCGTCGAAGACCGAAGAGGATTTCGACTGGCAGGTGACAACTCCGCTGGAAGTCGGCGTCGCGGCGACCATCGACTACTACAAGTCGCACGGCATCGAGCAGACCTTCACCCACCTGAAGCCGGTCGGAGAGAAGGCATAAAGATCTCAGGCCGGGTCCTGGTGGTCGGTGGGGCGGGCTTCGTCGGCTCCAACCTCGTGCGGCGGTTGTTGGCCGATCAGGTGGATGAGGTCGTGGTGGTCGACAACCTCCTCTCGGCGGAGCGAGAAAACATTCCAGCCGACGGTCGGGTCCAATTCGTCGAAGGATCGATCGCCGATGCCGGCATCCTCGACGGTGTCTCTGACAGCTTCGACTACATCTGGCATCTGGCGACCTACCACGGAAACCAGAGCTCGATCGCTAACCCGCTCGAAGACCACGAGAACAACCTGATCACCACCCTGCGCCTGCTCGAGCGCGTCCGCGACTTCAAGCGTCTGAAGAAGCTGGTTTACGCAGCCTCCGGCTGCGTGCTCGCGCCGCACACGTTCGACGACGCAAAGCCTGTTGAGGAGGATGGCGACGCGCCGTTCGACCTCGACAGCCCCTACCAGATCTCCAAGATCGTGGGCGAGTTCTACGCCGTCTACTACCACAAGCAGCACGGCGTCCCGACCGTACGAGCGCGCTTCCAGAACGTCTACGGGCCGGGCGAGATCCTGGGGGCGGGGCAGTGGCGCGGAACCCCGGCCACGGTGTGGCGGAACGTGGTTCCGACGTTCGTCTACCGGGCGCTGCGCGGCATGCCGCTGGAGCTCGACAACGGCGGAGTCGCGAGCCGCGACTTCATCTTCGTCGAGGACATCGTCGAGGGGTTGGTCGCTTGCGCGCTGCGCGGTGCGCCGGGCGACGTCTACAACCTGGCCAGCGGCCAGGAGACGACGATCAAGGAGCTGGCGGAGCTGGTCAACGCGCTCGCCGGCGTCCGCTCTGCGATCAAGGTGACGCCGGCTCGACCATGGGACCGAGCCGGCCGGCGTGTCGGCAGCACGCGCAAGTCACGCGAGCAGCTTGCCTTCGAGGCCGGGACTCCGCTCGAAGAAGGATTGCGCCAGACGATCGACTGGACGAAGGCCAACCTGGATCTCATCGAGCGCGCGATCGCGAAGCATGCAAGTCGCCTGGCGAGCCGCGAGCAGGTGCGCGCCTAAAGCCGTTCCGGCCGAGCCGTCAGCACTGATATGGGTAACCGAGCACAACGACTGTCCCTTTCGCGACTTTGCTCCCCGGCGCCGGCTTCTGGTCGCTTACCGCCGGAGTGGGTGAAGGAGCAATTATTGGGGAGCAGGCCAGGCGCGGATCTCCGACCTTTGCATCGCTGCGCAGTCCGGCGGCCTGGAGCTCGGCCTCGGCCTGGGGCAGCGGCTTGCCGATCAGGTCAGGAACGGTGACGAGTGCCTGTGGCGGCGGCTGGCTGCAGGCGGCGAGGAGGGACAGGGCGACGAAGCACGCGGAGATGGTGCGAAGCATCTCGTTGGAGAAACGGTCGGGGCGGCGTACGGGTAACACCTGCCCCTCCGGCCCTTCGGGCCACCTCCCCATAAATGGGGAGGAGCCTTCTATCCCATGAATGGGGAGGAGCATTTACTGGACGGTGGGTAGCCATTTGGCGCGGTTTTTCTCGTAGCCGGCTATGTCGGCGTCGTGCTTTTCCACCAGCGCGATCTCGTCCAGTCCGCCCAGCAGGCACTCTCGCGCGAAGGCGTCGATTTCGAAGCGGTAGCTGAAGCCGTCGCCGCGCACCTGCTGCGCCTCCAGGTCGACGGTGACCTCGAC
>VBDY01000217.1 GCA_005882775.1 Chloroflexota bacterium
ACCAGCGGAAAGGCCAGGGTGAACAGCACGGCCAGTGGCTCGCGCAGGAACAGTTTCAGCTCAAGCCAGGTCAACTTCAAAAACGATCCGGGCTTCATTCGGTCCGCCTGGTGATGTTCAGGAAGACATCCTCCAGGGTCGGTTGCTCCAGGCGCAGGTCTGTGGGCTCCATTCCGTGGGCGATCAGGGCAGCACCAACGTGGGCCAGGACTGGACCGTCACCTGCCACTTCGACCCGCGGTCCCTGCCGTGCCACCGCGGTGACGTGCGGCGTCTGCTTAAGCCAGCCCAGGTCGCGATCCGGTGCACTCGAGAAGACCACGCGGACCCCGCCGCCGTAGCGCTGAATAAGGCCTTGCGGGGTATCGACGGCAGCCACCCGCCCGCGATAGACGACAGCGACTCGATCACAGAGCTGCTGAGCCTCATCCATGAAATGGGTGACCAGCACCACAGTGGCGCCGCGATCCCGGACGGCTCGCACGAGATCCCAGGCGACTCGACGCGCAGCCGGATCCAGGCCTTGCGTCAGCTCGTCCAGGAAAACCACCTCGGGCTGGTTGACGAGGGCGAGGGCCACGAAGAGGCGCTGCTGCTGGCCCCCGGAAAGGCTGCCGAAGGCTGCCCGCTGCTTGTCCTTCAATCCCCATTGGTCCAACGCGGTATGCCAGTCGATGCGCTTGGGCGCGAATGCGGCGAAGAGGTCTAAGGCTTCCCACACCTTGATCCGGTCCGGCAGCGCTGCTTCCTGCAACTGGCAGCCGATCCGCTGCCGAAGTTCGCGAGCTTGCCGGGTGGGGTCGAGGCCGAGGACCCGGATCCGGCCGCCGTCCGGCTGGCGAAGGCCTTCGGCGCACTCCACGGTCGTCGTTTTCCCCGCTCCGTTGGGTCCGAGCAGGCCGAAAATCTCACCCTGTTCCACCTGCATGGAGACATCGTCGACAGCGACAACGTCGCCATAGGCCTTATGGAGGTGATCGACTTCAACCACGACGCTCACGCGCACGGACCTTACCCCGTCGCCCACAGTCCCCACAAGGGGGAGATTTATCTCGCTGCCCCGCAGCTACCAGGCGTGGTGGCGGAGCGGGCGCTAGTCGGCGAGTACCTGCCGCCGGTGCGGTCGGAGTCTATGGGCTGACCGGGACGGTGCCAGCCGGCTGGTTTGCTGCTTTGGCTTTCGAGGCTGGCGGCCTTCGGCGAAATTCTTGAAGCGCCGAAGGTAGGCGCTGATCCGCTGCAACATCCAGTCTGGCGTTTTCGCCGCTTGCCGCAAGGCGGTGGGCTTGCGCCTCAGCTCGATGGTTACCCGCGTCGCTCCGTTGTTCCCTTGGAAGTAGCACGTTCCACTATCCACGCTAGAAAGTGAATGCGGCAGCTTCTGTGGCGGCAGGTACTCAGTGACCTGCGTAAGGTTCGGCGTCCGACCGGTTCCTGCTGTTCCACCGGCCCACTCGAGCCACTTCTGGTGAGCCGTCTCGGCCGGCAACCAAACATCGAGCGAGTCCTTCGCAGCGTCCACCTGCAGCCTCCTACCCATGTTTGTACACGAGGGCTGGTCGAAAACCTACATATCTATTGTCCGGATCCATGCGTCGATGGGCAAGATACGCAAGCAGGAGTGCTGCTGAGCCGGCTGAGCTCGAGCTGAGTTCGGCGCCCGAACTGGAACCGCTCCGAATCAGGCGTTCGCTCGGCGGCTACCAAAACGGCGTGCTACCGGCTACCGCAAGGTCTTGATGACCCGGATCGGGCTCCACTCGCCAGTCAGTCCCTGGCCGTGCAGCGACGTGCTCTTGTTCTCATCGATCGGCTTCTCGGTCATGAGCCCGAGGGCGATCAAAAATGAGTCGATCTTCATAGGCACGCTGGCGTGATGGTCGACCTCTTCCCCATCG
>VBDY01000097.1 GCA_005882775.1 Chloroflexota bacterium
ATCCCGGCCGGTTTACCCCGCGCAAGTCAAAGAGCAACTGGTCCGAATCGAATGTCGATCGCGTCCGTCCCCTGATCGCGACCCGAAAGATGGCCGCGCCCGGGCTTGCCATCCTGCCAGCCGAGGTCAGGAAGAAAATAAGAGCCTGATGGGACTGCATGTCATCGACCACCCACTGGTCGCCCACTACCTGACCCGGCTGCGCGACCGCGACACCGCGCCGGACGAATTTCGCGAAGCCTCCGACAAGATCATCACGCTCCTGCTCTACGAAGCCACCCGCGACCTGCGCACGCGCGCCTTCCGGGTGAACACTCCGCTCGAGGAGACGGAGGGTCGCGCCGTGACCGACAGCGTGGTGGCAGTTCCCATCCTGCGCGCCGGACTGGGACTCATGGCGCCGGTGCTGGAGCTGTTGCCCGAGGTCACGGTCGGTTACATAGGCCTCGAGCGCGACGAGCGCACGGCGATCGCCTCCCGCTACTACGTCAAGCTGCCCCCCGACATTCGGGGCAAGGTCGCCATGATTCTCGACCCGATGCTGGCCACCGGCGGGACCGCCATCAAGGCCGTGGAGATCCTCAAGGAGTACGGGCCGCAGAGCGTCCGGCTGGTTTGCGTGGTCGCCGCACCGGAAGGCATCCAGGCCCTCCAGCAGGCTCATCCGAACGTCGACATATTCGCCGCCGCCCGGGACCGGCAGCTGAACGCGGCGAAATACATCATGCCCGGCCTGGGCGACTACGGGGACCGCCTCTTCGGCACCTGACCTTTTAGGCCGGCGCTCAGCTCCTTCTGTATGGTTTGCCGACGGCAGCGGGCGCGACCGCGCGTCCCATGGCCCCCGCCAGTACGACGATGGTGACCAGATACGGCAGCATACCCAGGAACTGGATCGGTATGTGGACATTCGCGATCTGCAGCCTGCTACCCAATGCGTCGGAGAAGGCGAACAGCTGTGAGGCGCCGAAGGCGCCTATCGGTGTCCATTTTCCAAAGATCATGGCGGCGAGCGCGATGAAGCCGCGGCCCCCAGTCATATTGGGCAGGAAGTTGCCGATCTGCTGAAGGCTGAAGTAGGCGCCACCCAGCCCGGCCAGCGCGCCGCTGGTGATCACGTTGATGTAGCGGACGAAATAAACATTGATCCCGGCGGTCTCGGCTGCCGCCGGATTCTCGCCGCAGGCCCGGGTGCGCAGACCCCACACGGTTTTGAAGATCACGACATGGACTGCGAAGATCAGGATCAGCATCGCGTAGGTGACGAACTGGTTCTGAAAGAAGATGCGGCCCAGCACCGGGAGGGCAGACAGTCCCGGTATGTTCCAGTGAGGCAGCGTGTCAGGGCCAGCCAGGCCTGAGCTCTCGATGTAGTTGCGATAGAAGACTCCAGTGATTCCGACCGCCAGAATGTTGATGACCATCCCGCTGACGATCTGGTCGACCATCAGACTGACTGAGAGTGCCGCGTGCAAGGTTGCGATCAACATCCCGGCCACCACTGCAGCCAGGACGCCGAGCCAAACGTTATGGGTTGCGAGCGCCACCGCATACCCGACAAAGGCGCCTGTCAGCATGATGCCTTCGAGCGCGATGTTGACAACGCCCGAGCGCTCGCACATGATCCCGCCCAGGGCCGCCAGGGTCAGCGGCGTGGCGGTGACCAGGGTTTGCGCGAGCAACCCTACGACATCCTGATGGCTCAGAAACTCCATTACACGGCTGCCGTTTCTTCCCGCTGAGTGATCTGCACCTCAGCCACCTGCTGGCGCCGGAGCCGGAAGATCCAGCGGACCAGGACCGGCGCTGCGACGAAGATAATCACGGTCGCCTGAACCACCGAAATCAGGTCGGACGAGACCTGAGTGTCCAGCTGCATGAAGCTGGCGCCGTTCCGCAGCGCACCAAAAAGGAGGGCGGCTGGCAAGACGCCCCAGGGGTTGCTTCGGGCGAGCAGGGCTACTGCGATCGCATCGAACCCGTAGCCGGCGCCAACCGTGTCCGTCATGTGGTGGCTGACCCCCAGGATGTCAACGATGCCGGCCAGTCCGGCCAGCGCCCCGGAGATGCCCATGCTCAGCACGAGCGTCTGTCCTACCGACATGCCGTTCGCCCGGGCTGCTGTCGGGTTGAACCCGACCGAGCGTAGCCGAAAGCCGAGCGTAGTCCGCTGGAGCAGGAACCAGACCAACGGCACGGCCACCAGCGCCAGGATCAGCCCAAAATGCAGCCGGGTGCCCGCGATGATGATGGGCAACTGCGCGTTGGCATCGATTTCGGGCGTCCGCGGCGTGGACACGTGCGGCGCCAGCATAAGACCGCCATCGATCAGGTAGTTTGCGAGCAGGAAGGCTACGTAATTGAGCATGATCGTGGTGATCACCTCGTGCGCGCCAAAACGCGCCTTGAGCGCGCCAGCAATCCCTGACCAGACGAAGCCGCCCAGCATCCCGGCTGCGAGTGCCAGCGGAATTTCGATCAGACCAGGCACGCCGTGGATGCTGTACGCGAGAAAAACCCCGGCCAATCCACCAACGTAGTACTGGCCTTCGGCGCCGATGTTGAACAAACCGGCACGGAAACCGAGCGCGATTCCGAGGCCAAGGAATAGATAAGGCGTTGTGCTGACCAGCGTTTCAGCGAATGCGTCTTGATTCGTGAAGGCACCCTGGAAGAGCGAGGAGAAGGCAGCGATCGGGTCAGAACCGGTGGCCGCGACGACCAGGCCGGCTACCACAAATCCGCAGAGCACGGAGGCCAGGGGGACCAGCAACGCGTTCACGAACCAGGGCGGCAGGCGGCGCGTGATCATGCCGCTCCTGCCATGAGCAAGCCAATCCGCTCGCGATCGATCGCGTCTCCTTCCAGAACTGCCACAATCCGGCCGCGGTAGAGAACGGCAACCCGGTCGGCAAGGGAGAGCACCTCGTCCAGCTCGGAGGACACCAGCAGAACAGCCAGGCCGCTGTCGCGCTGGCTAACCAGACGGTTGTGAACGAATTCAATGGAGCCCACGTCGAGACCTCGGGTTGGCTGGCTTGCGATCAGGACCTTCGGTTGGGTCGCAAGTTCGCGCGCCAGAATGACCTTTTGCTGGTTCCCTCCACTGAGGGACCCTACTGGTTGTTCTGGCGCCTGGGCGCGGATGTCAAAGGCTTTCATCAGGCGAAGCGCGTAGCTACGGATGGCGCGAAGGCGGCGAACGAGCCCGTTGGCAAAAGGTGCTTGATCGTAGTCGCTGAGCACCAGGTTGTCGGCGATCGGGAACTCCAGCACCAGGCCCATTCGGTGCCGGTCGGCCGGAACGTTGCCGAGTCCTGACTGCAGCCGTCGCCTGGTTGACCTGTGGGTGATTATCCTCCCGTTGAGGATCACCCGACCGCCTCGTGCCGACCGCAGGCCGAGTATGGACTCGACAAGTTCGTTCTGGCCGTTGCCCTCGACGCCAGCGACGCCCACGATCTCGCCGGTACGGACCTCCAGGCTGACCCCATCCACGGCGAGGTGACGCCGGTCGTCCTGGACAACCAGGTCTTCAACCTTGAGGACCGCCTCCCCGGGGTGCGATGGTCCCCTGACGACTCGAAGCAGAACAGGCCTGCCCACCATCATCTGCGCTAGCTCTGCCGGCTTCGTGTCCGCTGGTTTGGTGCTCGCGACCACCTTGCCCCGCCGCATGACGGTGATCCGGTCGGCGACTGCCATGACCTCCCCCAGCTTGTGGGTGATGAAGATGACCGCGTTCCCTTCTCGGGTAAGGGAATGGACGATCTCGAAGAGACCGTCAGTCTCCTGCGGCGTCAGGGCCGCCGTCGGTTCGTCCAGGATCAAGACCTGCGCGCCGCGATAGAGGGCCTTGACAATCTCGACCCGCTGTTGTAGCCCAACGGTGAGATCCTGGACCCGGGCCCGGGGTTCAACCGCCAGCCCATGCCGCTCGGAAAGCTCACGGACAGAGCGTGACGCGCGATCAAGTTCAATCACGCCCGCGGCATTGGCAATCTCCCGTCCCAGGATGATGTTTTCGACGACCGAGAGTCGAGGGATCAGCATGAAATGCTGGTGCACCATCCCGATCCCCAGCCGGATCGCGTCCTGGGGCCCGTGAATCTCTGCCGGCTGGCCGTTGAAAAGGATCTCGCCTGCGTCGCGCCGGACCAGCCCATAGACGACGTTCATCAACGTCGACTTTCCGGCGCCGTTCTCCCCAAGCAGGGCGTGAACCTGGCCCCATTCGACGACCAGGTCCACGCCATCGTTCGCCCTCAGGCTGCCGAAGGTCTTGACGATCCCTCGGAGCTCGAGCGCGGTCGTGCCCGATTTAGGAGCTGACGCCGGTTGAGATCGTGCCGTTCTTCAAGCCATCTTGGAGCTGCGAGATCTGCGTTTTGACGTTAGCGGGAACCTTGGAATCCCACTCGTGGTACGGCGCCAGACCGATCCCATTGTTCGAGATATCGAAGGTCTTGACCCCCGGCTGGAACGTGCCATGCACAACGTCGGCGACGGCTGCCTTGACGGCTATGTCCAGGTGCTTCTCGGCACTTGTCAGCAGGCAACTGTCCACCTGCGTGTAGGAGAGATACTGGTCGACGTCGACGCCGATGCAGATCTTGCCCTGCTCTTTGGCAGCGACCAACGCACCGTTCCCTGTGTTCCCTCCCACGCCAAAGACGATGTCAGCGCCCTGTCCGAAGAAGGTGAGGGCCTGCTGCTTGCCCCAGTCGGGATCGTTGAAGTCCTTGGCGCCGCTCTCCGGTTGATAGATCCCAAGCACTGTGACGTTCGGATTCGTTTTCTTGGCGCCGTTCTTGTAACCCTCGACGTAATGCACGACCGGCGGCACGCTCTGAAGGCCGGCCACGTAACCGATCTTGTTGGTCTTGGTCATCAGCCCCGCCAGCGCTCCGGCGAGAAACCCTGGCTGATCCTCCTTAAACAGGAGCCCCAGAAGGTTCGAGGGCGGCGTCTTATCAGCGAAGTCGGCGTTGTCAACCATGATGAACTTGATGCTCGGGTTCGCCTTGGCCGCCGCAATCGTAGCGTCGCCCAGTTTGAAGCCGACCGTTACGATCGCGTCATAGTTCTGCTGGACGAACAAGCCAATGTTCTTGGGATAGTCATTCTCGCTCGTCGACTCTATTGCGCGGCCCTGGACGCATAGGCTCGAGTCGTGCTGGGCGTTAACGACCCCCTGATATGAGTCGTAGTTGAACGATTTGTCGCTGAGCTTGCCGACGTCGGTCACAAGCCCCACTTTCCAGGTCTTGCTACAGTTCGAGGCCGCCGGACTGCTGGTGCTTCCGCACGCCGTCAGAATGAGCGCACCGATGATCGCCGCTATGGTGTACCGTCTCACGGTTGTTCCTCCTTCCTTCGTTCCTCGGGGGCGCGGCTCCTCCTCTTCTAATGCTTTCTAATGCTTCTGCCGCCCATGAGCAGGAGTTTTCCGGCGAATATTCTTTCAGAATCGACATCGCCTTGCACAAGTTGTCAAAGCTGGCCCGAACCAGTGCTCTACTCGCTGGAGCAGGGCTCATCCTGAGCGGGTGCGGCCCCGGCGCACCTCCGAGCGGCTCAGCCCATGGAATCACCGTCTGCCTGGTCACCACCAGCCAGGGGGTCAATGACCACGGCTTCAATCAGCTGGCCTTGCAGGGGGCGCAGAGCACCGGGGCGACTGTGCGAGTCATCCCCTCCCGCACCCCGGACGATTACCTTCCCAACCTGCAGAAATGCGCCCAGACCGACCTGACCGTCGCGGTCTCGAGCCAGATGGCCAACCCTGTCTGGCACGCGGCGACCCAGCACGTCGAGCGGAGGTTCCTCCTGGTGGACGCCGAGCCGATGGACGACTTGCAGGCGACCCAGCACCTGGTCAACGTCGAATCGCTGTTCTTCAAGGCGCAGGAGGCCGGCTACCTGGTGGGCGCCCTCACCGGGCTGCTCGAGCAGCAAAAGGTTGGCGCCGCCAGCCACAACGTGGCCGGGATCCTCGGGACCAACCACCGTCCGGTTGTCGATACCTACATCGCGGGCTTCATCGCCGGAGCCCGTTCCGTCGACCCGACCATCAAGTTTCAACTCACCTACTCGGACTCGGACGATGTCGCGGCCTGCAAGCAGATCGGGATCAGCCAGATCGCTAAGAGCGCGGACGTGCTCTTCGAGGTCACCGGGCGCTGCGCCGCCGGCTACATCGACGCTGCATACGACGCTGCCGCCTATGCCATAGGCTCGGACACCGACCTGGCCTATCTGAGCCCGGCCGTGATCACCAGCGGGCTCAAGCGCGTGGATCACGTGGTGGCGCTCGCGATTGGCGACCTGCAGGACGGGAATTTCAAATCCGGCGCCCAGGTCTACAGCCTGAAGGACGACGCCATCGGTTACAGCACGCCGAGCAGCGTCGTGCCCCAGGGGATTATCAACCAGCTGATGGACATCCGGGACAAGATCCGCAGCGGTTCGATCGTCCCGCCAGACACCATCCCGCCCGGCGTTTAGGTGGTGTGGAGTTCGATGTCTGTCCGCTGACTGCGCCCCGGCTGGCCCGCGGATGGCGTCCCGGTGGCATGCAGCTCGGCTACCTGATCGAGAACCGTATCGACGAGGTCTACGTCCTTTCGGCGCCCGGGCCGCTGGAGACGTACGTTCCGGTGCATGACACCGGCGGCTTCGACCGCGCTCGGACGCCGTTCGGCGCTTACGACCACAAGCTGGACCAGGTCAAGGGTACGACCGGGCCGTTCTCGTCGCACCCGGATGAGCTGCGGATCAACTTCAATGCCCTGGCGCATCCCAACCCTGACCTGGCCGTCGTGTTCGCGGGCTTCGACCTTGCGGCCTCAAGGCTTCGCGAGCCCCTCTTCGTGGTGCCGAGCGAGGACGTTCCCGACGTCTGCACCCGGCATCGCTGCGCGACCTGCGGCCGGACCCACTGGCAGTTCGTCGCAAACATGTCGGGTCACTCGCGGGACCGGGCTTCCAGGTACCAGGTTGGTCTGGCTGAGCTTGCCCCCTCCCGCTGGCCGTCCTGGAAGCCGCGGCTGGGACTGCTCGGATTGTCCACCGTGCTGACCGAGGTGGGCACCTTCTTCGAGCGCCAGTTCGATGCCGATTTCCTCGCCGCGTCGACTGGCGATGAGGTCCTGATGGCACCTGCCCCCGACCTCTTTGGCCGTGACCGCCTGGTGTTGTCCAAAACGACGCGGGCCTGGGTCTCGCTTGCCATCAAGGGCTCGACCGCAACCAGCAAGCAGGTGATCGAGGCCAACGTACCGCGCCGCACCTTCCTCGCCCACCCTCGCCACTATCTGTTGATCCAGCATTACGAGCGCGATCGCTCGGCCTTCCATCCGTGGACCTGGTTGATGTCGTCGGGCGATTTCCAAAGCCTTGCCACCGGCCGCGCGCAGTATCTGCACTTTGCCACCAGCCTGAACGCAACCGACAATCGCTGGGCGCCTTTCCGCATCCCAACCGCAAGCGTCGGTGCGGCCGTCCGCGACCTGATGCGCACACGCGCCGCCCGCCGGGCCGCGTAACTCCCTCCCCTCTTAGGAGAGTGTCGGGGTGGGTACCTACCCGCCTACGAGCGGCGCGAGCGCTGCGGGGTCTGCTCGAACATGTAGTACAGGGCAACCAATCCGATCAGGGCAAGCGCCAGCGGAGCGCTCAGGAAGGCGATACCTATGGCAACAATGTAGACCACTCCGCCGATCGAGAACTGCAGCCAGACCGTCCGCTGCGCCTCCTTCGGCACCGGCTGGTGCGTGCGCCCCTCGCCCAGCGTCCACCAGAAGATGGCGGCGAAGCTGATCGCCATCCCTTCCAGGACGACCCCATACAAGGCCGTGGCGATGTGGGCGTCCTGGTCGCCGCTGGTCAGATATGTAGCCATGGTGGCAGTGGCAAACGGGATCAGGACCACGAACAGAAGAAGCATCAAGTTCAGAAAGAGCAAGGTCCGGTCGACCACGGCGATGTTGCGCACCAGCCCATGGTGGTTCACCCAGACGATGCCGATCACAAAGAAGCTGATCACGTAGGCGACGAACGATGGCCAGTGCTCACCCAACTGCCGCAGCAGCGAGCCGTGGCCGGGGCCCGCCACCGCCAGGTTGAGAGCGAGGAGCGTGATCGCCACCGCGATCACCCCGTCGCTGAACGCCTCCAACCGGCCGCGATCCATACCCTCTGCCTAGGAGCCGGCGGGAGCCGCCTCCACCTCACCGACCCACTGGTCCCGCAGCTTCGCCCGCACGGCCGGCTCACCGAACCCGCCGTCGAGTGCCTGCAGGTTCATCACCCAGATCTCCTGGCGAGTGCACCCGAGCACGTGGGCTACTTTGAGGTATTCATCGGCCAGAGTCGTTCTCGATACCGTACGCGAGTCGGTGCTGATGGTGACCTTCAGCCCCTGCTTGAAATAGCGCGGTAGCGGATGGTCCTGTAGGCGGCGGACCGCCTTGGTCTGGAAGTTGCTGGTCGGCGCCATGTCGAACTGCACGCCTTCGTCTTTGGCCATGGCGGCCACCTCGGGATCCTCGCGGGCCCGCACCCCGTGCCCGATCCGGCGCGCCCCCATCGCGATCGCCTGGCGCACGCTCTCGGCGCCGGCGCCCTCGCCGGCGTGGATGGTGATGTTGAGCCCGAGCGAGCGGGCCAGCCTGAACGCGTCCTCGTGCAGGATGGGCGGATGACCGGCCTCGTCACCCGCCAGGTCGAAGCCGACCACGCCCTCGGCCGCGAACCGGCCGGCCACCTGTGCCAGCGAGAGGTTCTGCTCGGGCGGCATGTCTCGCAAGGCGGTGATGATCAGCCCGCCCGCCATCCCGGTCGCCGCTTTGCCCGCCCGCCAGCCCGCAAGCGTGGCGCGTATGACGTCGGTTAGCGACAGTCCGCGGTCGACGTGCAGCCAGGGCGCGTAGCGTATCTCCGCAT
>VBDY01000188.1 GCA_005882775.1 Chloroflexota bacterium
GAGGCCGACGACCACCCCGACCAGCAGCCCGGCAACGATGCCCCGCGTCACTCCGAACGGTGCCTGGCTCGCCATGATGTAGGCGGCGGCGGTGGCCACGTTCGCGACGGACAGGTCGATCCCGCCAGTGATGACGACGAGTGTCTGGCCGGCGGCCAGGATTCCGAGCGGGGCGGCGAACTCCAGGATGTTCGACACCCAGTTTGCGTTGACCGCGCCGGGGCGAATCACCTCGATCAGCCCTGCGAGCGCGACGAGCAGCGCGATCAAGACAACGATGGAATTCTGCTGCACGAGACGAGCGGTCGCGGCCGCCCTGGAGCTCACGCGCGCCTCAACACAACACCGAGCCCGCCGATCATGACCACGATCACGATGAGGACCCCCTGGATCATCTGGCCGTAGTTGGGGTCGATGCCCAGGTAGATGAGCACCGCTGGGATCAGCGACAGGATGTACGCCGCAGCGACCGGGCCCAGCATGCCGCCGCGCCCGCCCGCCAGGCTGACCCCGCCAAGCACGATGGCGGAGACTCCGCTCAAGGTGTAATAGGTCCCCGCGAGGGGTGAGCCGACGCCCGTGGTCATCGACAAAGCCAGGCCTCCGCACGCGGCGAAGAATCCGCCGACCGCGTAAGCGAGCACCCGACTCAAGCCGAGGTTCACCCCCGAACGAAACGCGGCGTTGCGGTCGCTCCCCACGGCGTAAATCGCCAGGCCAGCGCGGCTGCGGCGCAGCGGGATCCAGACCAGCGGTATCACCAGGAGCAACAGCAGCGCGTTGGGAATCCACGCCGACAGCGTCGATCCCTGCGCGAGGTTTTGAAAGTCGAACGGGACGCCCGGCGTAGGTTTGGCCAGCACCAGCAAGGCCAACCCGGCCCAGATGAAAGACGTGGCCAGCGTGATCACGATGTCCGGCACGCGCGTCAGGACGATGATCGCGCCGTTGAGTGCCCCCGCAAGCGTGACTTCGAGCAGGACGATCAGCGCGACGATCAGCGAGTAGCCGAGGTCGTGGCCGAGCATGGCGCGCAGCGCAAGCACATTGGCAAGCGCCATCAACGGGCCGACTGACAGGTCGATGCCTCCGCTGAGGACGACTATCGTTTGTGCGGTCGCCGCGAATGCAAGCGGAAGCGCCGCCAGCGTGAGGGTGTTCCACTCGAATGCCCCGTAGTCAGGTTTGATGATGAGAGTGACAACCATCAGGACCGCGAAAAGCGAGTACACCGCGATCGTCCAGCCGTAGCGCCTGGCCGCCCGGCCGAAACGAATGCCAGACGTTCGCGGCGCAGCCGCCGCAGCAGTCGCCACTACTCTCCTTCCTCCGAAGGCAAGCCGTGCGCAGCGCGCAGCAACGCCCGTTCGTCCGCGTCGGAGGCGGGCATCTCGTCGACGAGCTCACCGCCGAAGAGCACGATGACGCGGTTGCACGCAACCTGGATCTCCGGCAGCTCCGACGTGAACAGCAGCACCGCCGAGCCGTTGGCCGCCAGCTCCTTGACGAGTCCGTAGATCTGGCGCTTCGTCCCGATGTCGATGCCGCGTGTTGGGTCGAAACACAACAGTGTCTTGAACCCGCCGGCCAGCCACCGAGCGATGCCGACCTTCTGCTGGTTGCCTCCTGAGAGGCGGCGCACCTCGGATGTCACGCGCGTGTCGATCTGCAGACGTTTGACAGCCGTCGCGACGCGTCGCTTCTCGCGCCTCGGATTGATCGGACCCCACCTCGCGATCCGGTTGACGAAGGGCAGGGCGATGTTCTCGCGGACGGATCTCTGACGGAGCAGCGCTTGCAGCCGGTCGGCCGGGATGAGCACCAACCCGGCACGGATCGCGTCCGCCGGATGCCCAAAACTGCGCGCCTTGCCGCCAACCAGGATCTGGCCGGACTCCGGCCTGCGAACACCGGCCATGCAATCGAACAGCTCTTTTTCCCCCTGGCCCTCGAGCGCCGCAACGCCCAGCACCTCGCCAAAGCGAAGCGTGAAGCTGACCCCGTTCAGGGTGCCCGCCTTCAGGTCACGCACCTCGACCGCGACTGCTCCAGTCGCCGGAGTGCTCGGCGAGGCTGCCTCGGCCGCGACCTCCTCCGCCACCGGGCCAAGCATCAGCTTGACAATGCGCTCCTCGCCGCCCTGCGCCGGTTCGACGACACCGACCGTCTTCCCGTCCCGCAGCACCGTGGCGCGGTCGCACAACGCCGAAACCTCCGCCAGACGGTGTGAGATGAAGATCACCGAGCGTCCCTCCGTGCGCAGCTGCCGCGCGACGCTGAACACGCGAGAGGTCAGGTCTGCGGGCAGCGACGCCGTGATCTCGTCGAGCAGCAGCAGCTGCGGTTCGATTGCCAGCGCGCGTGCCAGGTCGAGCAGGCTTAGGGTTGGCCGGGCGAGCTCGCGTGGCATGGTCGAAAGGTCGAACCCGCCCAGCCCCAGATCGGCGAGATACCGCCTGAAGCTCGAGATAGGCGTGGCCGTGAGTATCAGGTTCTGCAGCACCGTGAGGTCGGGCAGCAGCGAAGGGTCCTGGTAGACGCAGGGCGCGGCCGCCGAGGCGGATGGTTCCACCGTCCGCCGTCAAGGCTCCGGTGAGGATCTTCACCAGCGTGCTCTTGCCTGCTCCGTTGGCCCCCATCAGCGCGTGAATCTCACCGCCACGCACGCGTAGGTTGGCCGAACGGAGGGCGACGACAGGTCCGAAATGCTTGGCCAGCCCGCTCGCTTCGAGCAGAGAGGCGGAGTCGGTTAGTGAATCGTCGTTAGGAGCCGCTGCCATTTGAAGGTGGGGCGGGGAGACACCCCCGCCCCATAGCGATGCAGATTAGCTCGGACCTGCGCAGGCGATGAGGTCCTGCTTCGTGTAGGTCGTGTATGGCTTGACGTCAAATGCGACGCTGTAGTACGGGTCGAGGCTCGAGTCGTAGGTGGTCTGAAGCTTGGAAACACCGGCAGCCGTGGTGTTGTCCCACACCTGCGGCGTGAGGTGGATCACGTGGTCGTAACTGTGGGTCTTCTGCAAGATAGCAAGGCCCACGGCCAGGCCCGCGCCTCCGATCGGCGGCGGGTTGGTCACCGCCGCGCCGATCAGTCCCTTGTCTTTAAGCGTGGCGAGCTCCTGGACGAACTTGTTGTTGTCCGCGCCCACGATGGGAACGTAGGGCTTGCCGGCGGACTGGAACTGGTCCACGACTGTCGAGTCGATGCCCGAGGTCCAGATGCCGTTGTACTGGATGCCCGAGCTGAAGATGTCCTTCATCTGCTGGGCGGCCGGGTCGAGCGACCAGTTCGTGAAGGTTTGCTTGATCACCTTGATGTTCGGATAGGCGGCCAACGCGGTGGTGAGGCCCTGGTGACGGTCGGTGTCCGCAGGGACACCGTTGATACCGCGCATCTCGATGATGTTGCCCTTCCCTCCGAGCTGCTTCGCCAGCCAGTCGGCGCCAAGCTGGCCGTACGCGACCTGGTCGTTGCTGACCACGTACGCGGTCGGCTCGGATACCGCCTGGTCGACGGCCACGACGACGATGCCTTTGTCGGTCGCCTGCTTGATCACCGCGTTGAGCGCGTCGCGGTCGGACGGGTTGATGACGATCACGTTTGCGCCCGAGGAGATCAGGTTGCGGATGTCGGCGATCTGCCCTGCCGCGTCGGTGTTGCGGTTGGCGATGACCACCTTGGAAACCACGCCTGATGCCTTGGCCTGGGCCTTGATCGAGCAGATCATCTCCTCGCGCCAACCGTTGCCTTGCAGCGTGTTGGAGACGCCTACCACGTATTTGGTGGTGCCGCCACCACTCGGCTGGTTGCCACACGCGACCATTGCGAAGGCGCCGACCATCAATGCGGCCACCCATCGCGCGGTCGTCAAATGGCGTTCACGACTCGTCACAGACGATCACCTCCTATTGCATGCGGCCCGGATCGGGCCTTTGCCGGCTTCTTCTTGCTCCCCAGATGCTTCAGTCTCCACCTCCTGTCAAGTAGCGAGGCTGCGCGCCGCCCGTCGGGCGTGCTCCCGGTAAGCTGCCTCGAAGAGCTCATCCGAGCGTTGCCTTCCCACCTCGGCGACGCTCGTGATCACCGGTGGCAGCTTGGACTTGGCCAGTAGAAGCTCCGCGGTCCGGACCTTGATCGCGTCGGCCACCGCGACAGCCGCCAGCGTCGATCCTGGTCCGACCGGGGTCTCGGGCAGCCCCTCGAGCCGGCAGAGCGCGTCGCCGGCCGGCGTGCAGAGGTCGATCACGACGTCAGCCTCGTCCAT
>VBDY01000189.1 GCA_005882775.1 Chloroflexota bacterium
AGTTTTCAAATCGGCGAATGGCGTTCATGCCGCGCATGATGATGGCGATGTTGAGCACCCAGAAGACGCCAAAGCTCAGCCAGAGCGTCCAGTGCTGGCCGGCCAGCATCGACGAGTTGGTCCAGCTCTCATGGAACAGGGCTCCGGCGAGGGTGTAGAGGGCCTCGCCACCGATCCAGGTCTGAATTCCGAACCAGCCGCAGGCGACACCGGCTCGCAGCAGGGCGGCGACGTTTGCTCCGAATACGCCGAACGAGGCTCTGGCGAAGACCGGGAAGGGTATCCCATACTTCGTCCCTGCGTGGCTGTTGAGGAGCATCGGGACGAGGACGATGAAATTGGCGAGCGAGATGGTGATGATCGC
>VBDY01000191.1 GCA_005882775.1 Chloroflexota bacterium
GTGAGGACTATGACGGCCAGCGTCAGAAGGGCCATGGCCAGGAGCAGCCGCCTACGCGAGGCCTCGACCAGGGTGAGGCGGGCGATGGTGAACGCCTGGCTCACTTGTCTGACTCCTTGAGGAGCTCGAGGAAGCGGTCCTCCAGGGTCTCCTGCCTGGGTTCCACCGCATAGACCCGGCCGCCGCGGTGCACCAGCTCTGAGACCAGCTCAGGAACGCGTTCCTCACCGAGCCCGCGGAAAGTCAGCCACTCGCCCTCAACCTCGAACGCACCAAAGCCCTCCAGCGCCGCGGATTCGCCGGTGATCCCTCCCACGCGGATCCGGACTGCTCCCTGCTTCCCCAGGATCTCCTGC
>VBDY01000190.1 GCA_005882775.1 Chloroflexota bacterium
CTGTCGGCAATTGCGCGGTCGTCGGCCAGCTCGTGGCGGCCGTCCGCATAGACGAGCTCCTCACCGACGCGAGACGGCGTCAGGGTAGCTACACCCATTCGTTTCCCCTCCTGTTGATTGATTGGCAAGCGCCAGCCGGTGCTTTTGGCGAACGCCAGTACGGGCCTAAATTTAGGCACTCGCAGGCGACAAGTCAATACGGAGGCTAGGCCCGATCCAGGGCCTGGCCGTGCCCGCCGGCCCAAAGCGCGCCGGAGGTGAGGGCCGATTCAGGCCCGAGCCGTGCCGCCGGCCCAAAGCGCGCGCTGTAACGCGCGCAATTGAGGCGCATCGTGCGCAATAGAGGCGGTTTCAGTGTTGAGGGATTAGAGGTCGCGGCGGGCGAAGCTCCAGGTGGACAGGCCGAGCAGCCCGACCACCCAGGCAAACGCCCAGCCGAGATAGGCAACCGGCTGGGGAGAGCTGGCAAAGAAGGGGTTGCCGGAGGCTGCCCGGCCGGCAAACTGCGCCCCATTGAGCACGAAGTCGGGCTCCAGGCTGTAGACGGCGCCGTGCCAGAGCCCGTCGGTGGGCAGTAGCAGCCGGCTGGCCAGGCCGATGTTGATGATGGTGTGGTTGTCAAACGCCTGGCCGATGGCCAGGGCAATCCCGCCAATCCAGGCGACGAAGAATAGAACCAGAGCTATGATCCCGGCCGTCATGGGGGCCATCCGGGTACTGAGAAGAAGGGTGAGCGTCATCAGGATGATGCCCTCGGCGCCGACGAAGGCGATCGCCCCTGCCGGGTTGGGTGGCGTGTACCCCGTACCCAGCTTGATCACAAGCAGCTCGAGGACCCCGGAGGCAATCGCGTACAGCACCACCAGAAAAGCCAGACCCAGCCATTTGCCGAGGAGGATCTCGCTGCGTCGGATCGGCCGGGGAGCGATGGCGAGCACGATTCCGGACTCGATCTCACCCGCAATCGAGGGCGAGGCAACCAG
>VBDY01000139.1 GCA_005882775.1 Chloroflexota bacterium
CTGGCAAAACACGCACATGCCGCAGGCATCCCGGTGATCGGCATCGGTGGCGCTATCGACGACGAAGATGAGCTGCGCCCGATCTTCGACGGTCTCGAGTGCACCATTACGGGCCCGATGACGCTGGACCAGGCGCTCGCCGAGGCACGGCCGCTGCTGGTGCGAGCCACCGAACGCGCGCTTCGCCTGGCCGTTACGGGTGGGCGATTCAGAGGAGGCCTGGCTTAGCAAGCTGCGCGGCCTTTAGCGCGAGAGAAGGACGCGCGGAGCGCGCTGCCGCGCCGCAGGCGCGGCCTTTAGCTTAGGGCGGGTCGGTCCGCAGGCCCGTGCGAGCTACACGAGCGCATCCCAGCTTTTGCGCGAGTGCGCCGCGGGCCGGCCGCAGACCGCAACCGCCCGTCTCTTTCTATGCGAGAAGTCGCAAGGGCGAGCCGCTAGTGCTTCCGGTACCCACTCTGAACCCTTCCCTCCATAAAGGAGATGCGGGGGTGGCGGACCTTGGAGGTCAGCCTGCGGGTGGTGACGACCGCCGTGTTCAGCGGCACCACCACATCGGTGCGCTGCAGGTGAGGCGGGTTCGGATACCGCTGGGCGCAAGCGGGGCAGACATCGAGGTGCTGGGCGACCATTTTCCGCTGTTCACGTCGCAGCGTGCCGGGCGGGAAGTTGTCCAGCAGGTAAGAGATGGTGGGGCAGCGAGTCTCTTCACTTTGAGCCTTCCCCTCCATGAACAGGTACTCCTCTTTGAAGCGGCGTCGGGCCCGGTGGAGCAGGGTTTCCACGGCGCTCTCCGAAACCCGCATCTTCCGGGCGATGTTGGCGTAGCTGAGGCCCTGGAGCTCTCGCAGAGTCAGAACCAGGCGGTATTTATCGGGCAGGCGCCGCGCCACCGACCAGACAGCGTCCCGCAGCTCGCTGATCTCGAGGGCGACCTCCGGGCTCTTGCGGGCGTCGGCGTCCGGTACCTGGAGGACCGAGTCCTCGTTCTCTTCGTCGTCGATTTCCTGGGCTTCGGGAAATTTCTTGCGACGGCGCAGCTCGTCGTAGCAAAGGTTGGTCGCGATCCGGTGGATCCAGGCCGAGAAGTTGAAGCTGTCGTTGATCCGATGGATGGTTCGCAGGATCTGGAAGAACGTCTCCTGGGTCAGGTCCTCGGCCAGCTGCCGGTCCCGCAGTAAGCGGAAGGTCAGGCCGTAGATGGCCTTGTGGTAGCGCTTGAAAAGCGTGTCGAAGGCGGCGACTTCGCCGTTGAGATAATTGCGAATGAGGTCCAGGTCCGAGGGGCCACGCGCAACTCGCGTCACTCCCGTTTTACCACCTCAGACTCAGCAAGATCGTCGACGTAAACCCCGTTTGCGCCGAGTCGCGGGGCGGATTATAGCACGCACTTCTTGCGCGTCCGGAGGGTTGCGGACACGTCTTTTGCGGGTTTGTCACACGACCGCGATTTTTCAGCAAGTCCGATGCGGAAACCCCGTTATAATGCCGTCGACGTCCAACACTCAAGGAGTCCAAATGGGCAGTCCCGGCCCCAGGGAACGCAACACCGTCACCGTCCGATTTCTTGATGACGAGATCATGGAGGGACGGATCGACCGGCTGACGATGGAAGAGCCGAACATCGTGCTCGAGCTGGCCCACCAGGCCACCAACAACGAACGAGCCCTGGTGCCGCTTCCGTCGATCAAGCGGATCACGTTTGATACGCAGGCCCCGACCCGGCAGCAGCGCGAGGCGTCCTCTCGCAAGGTGGCGATCCGGTTCCAGGACGGCGAGGTGCTCAAGGGCTACCTTTACGGCGAGCTGGAGCACGCGATGCACGGCATCACCATGCGGCTGATGACGGTTGATAAGGACCGCCTGGAAACTCTGGGCATTCCATTCACGGCTCTCAAAGCGCTCTTTTACGTAAAGACGTGGGACTCGCGCCCGCCCGAGTTCGACGGCGAGGTCGACCTTCGCCTCAGCAAGCGCCTCTCGTCTCCATTGGTCGACCTGATGTCCAACATCGGTGATCTCGAGAAACTCCGCAAGCGCGGGACCATCAGCGAGAGTGAATTTCAGCGTAAGAAGAAAAAGATCCTCGACAACATCTAGAGTCCTTCTAGGTCTCAGCCTGGCGGGGTTGCTGGCCGGTTGTACTGATGCGTCGGTTGGTTCCACCAGCCTTCCTCCCAGCTCCAGCTCCACCGCGGTACCCCTGTCCTCCTACTCGCCCGAGCGGGTCCGCCACGAGGGGGGAACCCTGGTCATCGGGGACTGGGAATCGCCTACCAACCTGGCCCCCATGTTCAACCAGGAGCTGCCGGCGGCTGAGATCGACGCCGCCCTCTACGCAGGCCTGACCAGGCTGGACGCCCAGCTGCACTGGGCGCCCGACCTTGCCGAGCGTGTGCCTACCCTTGAGAACGGTGACGTCTCCTGGAATCGGGCGGCGCACACCATGGACGTCAGCTACCGGCTGAGGGCCGGTTTGCGCTGGTCGGACGGGCAGCCGATCACCGCCCGCGACGTGGCCTTCACCTGGCGTGCCCTGGTCGATCCGCACGCGCAGGGTTACCTGGATACGACCGGGTACCAGGCGATTTCCCGGATCGACATCAGGGATGACCTCCATCTCACCCTTCATTTCGAGCGCGTTTATCCCGAATACCTGACCCTCTTCCCGGCGGTGCTCCCCGAACATCGCTTGCGCGACGTCGCCTTCAGTCAGCTTCCTACCGATGCCTTCTGGGTGCGCCCGGACGTGGTCTCGGGTCCCTACAAGGTCTCGGAAGTTGTGCCCGATGAGCACATCACTCTGGTTCGCAACCTGACCTGGTCGCAAGGCCGGGGTGACGCCCGGCCTCACCTCGACACCATCATCTATAAGGTGTATCCGGAAGCAGGCCAGCTGATCGATGCCGCCCGCAAGGGTGAGGTTGCCCTTGCGCTCGAGATTCCGGACGGCGAGCTCAGCGGGCTGGGCAACCTCAACAAGGTCAGCCTGATGCATCGAGCCTCCCTTGCCTACGAGCAGGTCACCTTCAACCAGGCTGATCCCAATCCGCTCACCGGTCAGCCACCGGTCTGGAAGGGTGACCCCGTGCTGCTCAAGGCTCTTCGTATAGGGGTGGATCGTGAGGCGCTCGATCGCACGCTGCTTGGCGGGCAGGCGGAGCTGGCCGACTCGCCAATCCCGAGCGCCCTGACCCAGTACCGAAGCCCCGACCCGGCTCCGGCTTTCGACTCCCGGCAGGCCGCCCAGCTCCTCGACTCGGACGGCTGGGTGGTCGGGCCCGACGGGGTCAGGGTGAAGGCCGGCCGCAGGCTGAGCTTCTCTCTGACCACCGCGCTTGGGGACCCTCTGCGGCTGGCGGTCCGGGACCGCCTGATTGCCGATTGGCGGCGCATCGGCGTGCAGGTGTTACCCAGTGATGCTCATCCCAGCCAGCTTTTCGCTGGCTACGCCGAAGGCGGTTTGCTCGAGCACGGCTCATTCGAAGCCGGGCTCTGGACCTGGAGCATCGGCCCCGATCCCGACGGAGTGTATGCGCTCGAGCACTCCTCGGAGATTCCCACCGACCGCAACCAGGGACAGGGTTCGAACTTTGGCCGCTTCGCCAGCCAGAACATCGACCAGAGCCTCGAACGCGGCCGCGGATCCCTCCTGGCCGGACAACGCGTCCAGGCCTATTCCGCATTCGAACGCGCCTACAACGATCTCGGGGCAGAGCTGCCGCTCTACCAGCGGGTTCTCAGCGTTCTCGCCAGCCCGCATTTGCACAACGTGTTGCCGAACCCCGCGCCAGACACCACCTTTTGGAATGTTGCGGACTGGTGGGTCGACCCTTGACCTGCGGAATCGTTAGACAAGATTAGATACGCGACGGAAATCGACACGCGGGCTCGTATCGTTCGTAGAATGTCGCCTGCGAGAAGGGCGCGAATGACTTCATGACCGGGACCAACCGGCGCCGGTTTGGGTTCAGCCTCGTCGGTCTGGCCGGAACGAGCTGCGTGTTGATCGCCTCGTGCAGCCCGCCGACGAACAGCGTTCAGGGGCCCCGGGCCGGCGGATCGATCACCGTTGCCACCCAGGAGCAGGACAGCCTGCTCGCCTGCAACATCACGTCCACCGAGGCGCACGCCTGTGCCTACGTCAACCCGGTGATGGAGGGGCTGCTCACCGTCAAGGCCAGCCAGGACGTGCCGCAGCACGACACCAAGCTTTCGGACTACTGGGTGCCCGAGCTGGCCACCGAGGTGCCCACCCTGGAGAACGGTGATGTCCGAGTCAACAACAACAAGATGGACGTGACCTGGAAGCTTCGCCCGGGAGTCAAGTGGCAGGACGGCGCAGCCTTCAGCTCCGCCGATGTCAAGGCCACCTTCGATTTCTGGTGGCTCAAGTACCGAAATCTCAACCCGACGCCGCTGGTGACGACCAGCGGCTGGGACCAGGTGGCGAGTGTCGAGACCCCGAACAGCAACACCGCCATCGTGCATTTCAAGGCAGTGTTTGCCCCCTACCTGACCCTCGGGACCGGCCCCTACGGGATTCTGCCTAACCACATCCTGCAGCAGATCTGGTCGCAGACGGGCGACATCACGCACGACAAGGTATCGGTGAATATACCGGGCGGATTCAAGGGAACCGACACCCTCGACAAGCTGATGGTTGGGACCGGCCCCTTCATGTTCAAGGAATGGGTGCCCCACGACCACATCACGCTGGTTCGCAATCCCCACTGGTGGGGGTCGCACCAGGCATACCTCGACCAGATCAAGATCAAGTTCGAGGCCGACGCCAACCAGGAGCTGGATGATCTCAGCGGCGGCAACATCGACATGGGCCTCGATATGCGCGCCTCCCTTCTGCCTCGGTTGTCCCGGCTCAGTGACGTCGGTACTGCGGTCATCGTGGGTAGCTCGGCCGAGCACATCGATATCAACCTGCACAACACGTTTCTCCAGGATCCGATCCTGCGAAAAGCGATTCTGCTTGGCATCGACAGACAGCGGATTGTCGACACGCTGCTGCTCGGCAAGACCAACGTGCCGCCGGATGCCTGGATGTGTGTGGGAACGGGCTCCTGGTGCCTTGACCCGAACGCACGGCGCACCCAGTACAACCCGGACGCGGCGCGCACGTTGCTGGACAGCGCAGGCTACAAGGTGCAGGATTCGGGGCCCTGCAAGGGGTACCGGACCGACTCACATGGGCGGTGCGTGCAGATCCATCTCGCCACCAGCACACTGCCGCTCAGGGAGCAGGAAGGCATCGACATCACCGCCGACCTGGCGCTGATCGGGATCCAGGTCATCAAGCCATTCAACGAAGCGCCCACCAACCGGCTTTTCGGGCCGTGCACCAGCGGCGGCATCCTCTACAGCCACAATTTCGACCTGGCTCTGTACACCAACTACTACTCATATCCCGCTGAGCCGGACTCGTGGGTCAGAACACGACCTGGGTCACGGATGCCGGACTGGACAAGGACCTGGATCAAGCCCGCCTTTCTGTGAAGCTGGCCGACCGAAAGGACAAGTACATCCTTGCCCAGCGTGCGCTTGCCGATATCCTGCCGGAGATCCCCCTCTACCAGGGGGTCGACGTCGAGGCATTCTCGAAGCGGCTTCTCGGATACAAGGGCAACGAGTTCTGGTGGATGAATAATTCGGCGGAGTGGTACCTGGCCGCAACCTCATAGGGCGGGGCGGGACGCGACGGGTCCCGTTTAGACTGAGGCCCGACGCCGAAGGACCTGCGAGAGAGGGACGATCGATGAAAGACATTGCCGACGCCGCCTTGAACGCGGCCCAGGTCAAGGGCGCCGGCTACGCCGACGTCCGGATCAGCCAGCGCGTGCAACAGGACCTGGTCGTCAAGAACGGCCAGCTGGCGGCGGTTTCCGACGACGCCAGCCAGGGGTTCGGGGTCCGGGTTCTGGTGGATGGCGCCTGGGGTTTTGCCGGAAGCGCCCGGCTGGACCGAGAGGAAGTGGAAGAGGTCGTCAACCGCGCCGTCCGAATCGCTCGCGCCAGTGCCCGTGTACAGAGCCAGCGGGTTGACCTCGGTCCGCCGGTGAACTCCCGGGGACGCTACACCACACCCATCCAACGGGATCCCTTCGCGGTGCCGTTGAGCGAGAAGGTCGAGCTGTTGCTACGAGCCGATGCCGCCATGGGCGCGGTCAAGGGCGTGACCGTCCGCGAAGGATCGATGGAGTTCATTCGTGACAGCAAACTGTTTGCCTCCACCGAGGGCGCCTTTACCGAACAGGATCTCTACGAGAGCGGGGCGGGCATCGAGGCAACCGCCACCAATCCCGATGATGTCCAGAACCGGTCCTACCCAAATTCGTTCGGCCGCCATCAGGGGGCGGGCGGCTACGAGTACATCGAGGGCCTGGAGCTTGACCGCCATGCCGGGCGAATCGCCGAGGAGTCGGTGGCTCTCTTGAGCGCGGCCCAATGTCCAAGCGGCGTGAAGACCCTGATCCTCGACGCCAGCCAGGTTGCCCTCCAGGTCCACGAGTCATGCGGACATCCCACCGAGCTCGACCGTGTCTTCGGAACGGAGGCGGCCTATGCAGGCACCAGCTTCATGACGCCGGAGAAGCTGAACCAGCTGCGATACGGGTCTCCCGCGGTCACGATCACGGCCGACGCCATGACCCCGACCGGGCTGGGGACTTTCGGCTGGGACGACGAGGGTGTACCGGCCCAGCGCTCGCACCTGGTGAAAGATGGCCTGTTTGTGGGATACCTGACCTCCCGGGAGACCGCCCGCGTCCTGGGACAGGAAAGCAACGGCACCATGCGGGCCGACGGCTGGAATCGGATTCCCCTGATCCGGATGACCAACGTCAGTCTCCAGCCGGGCTCCGCCACCCTGGAGGAGATGATCTCGGAGGTCAAGGACGGCGTTTACATGGAGACAAACCGCAGCTGGAGCATCGACGACCGGCGGCTCAATTTTCAGTTCGGAACGCAGCTCGCCTACGAGATAGTGGACGGGCGCCGTGGCCGGATCTTGAAGAACGCGACCTATGCGGGGATCACTCCGGAGTTCTGGAACTCGTGCGACGCGGTCGCCGGCAAAGATGAGTGGCGTGTCTGGGGGCTGGCCAACTGCGGTAAAGGCCAGCCGCCGCAGGTCGCCCACGTCGCTCACGGGGCGGCACCGGCTCGGTTTCGCAACGTCAAGGTCGGCATCCTGAAATGAAGAGCGTTGAGGCGGCGCGCCTGACCGATCTTGGTGAGGTCAAGGGTTTCATGGACCGGGCCCTGGAGCGCTCAACCGCGGACCAGACCGAGGTGATGGTCAGCGAGTGGGACAGCGCACTCACCCGCTACGCCAACAACGGGATTCATCAAAACGTGGCCGAACGAAATGTGAGTGTCCGGGTCCGCGTGGTGAAGGACGAACGCACCGGAGTCGCCTCCTTGAACCAGATGAGCGACGCGGCGCTGACCGACGTGCTCCAGCGCGCTCTGGCGATCGCTCGTCTGCAGCCGCCCGGCGAGGTGGTCCCCCTGCCCGGCCCGGCGCCCGCGCCTCAGGTCCCGGCCTGGTCGGACGCAACTGCCGCATCAACACCTGAAGAACGTGCCGACTTTGTCCGGGCTGTGTGTGTGGCGGCCGAGAGGTCAAACCTGAAGGCGTTTGGTGCCTTCAGCACAGGGTCCGCGCAGCTGGCGATCGCGAACTCGCTCGGTGTCTACCAGCACCACCGCTCCACCCAGGCGACAGTGAATTCTGTGGTCATGGGGGAAGCCGGTTCCGGCTACGGCGACCGAGCGGCGGTCGACGTTCGCGATATCGACAAGGACGATCTGGCGCGCGAGGTCATCGAGAAGGCCCGCCGCAATCAGGACGCGCAGCCGGTCGAGCCTGGCGTCTATGAGGTGGTCCTCGAGGAGTACGCCGTGTCCGAGATGCTCGAATTCATGAGCTTCATGGGCTTCTCGGCGCTGGCCGCCCAGGAAGAGCGGAGCTTCATGCGGCTCGGCGAGCGAATCACCGGTGAGGCCATCAGCATCTGGGACGACGGTCTCGATCCATCCGGCGTCCCGGCGCCTTTCGATTTCGAGGGCGTGCCCAAGCAGCGTGTCGACCTGATCACCCGTGGCGTGGCAACCGGCCTGGTCTACGACCAGCAGACCGCTCGCAAGGCGGGTCGGGCCTCTACCGGACATGGGCTGCCCGCGCCCAACGCGGAAGGCCCGTTCGCGGTAAACCTGTTCATGGCCGCCGGCACCGTCCCCAAAGAGGAGCTGATCGCGGGGATCCGGCGCGGCATCTGGGTGACTCGCTTCTGGTACGTGCGGATCGTGCACCCCAAGGCCTCGATCATCACCGGCATGACCCGGGAGGGTACCTTCCTGATCGAGGATGGCAAGATCACGCGCCCGGTGAAAGATCTGCGCTTTACCCAGAGCATCCTGGAAGCGCTGAGCGGCACCCTGGCCCTGAGTCGCACCACCAAGCTGGAGGCGAGCGAATATTTTGGAGCCACCCGGGTTCCGGCCGTCCACCTGAAGGCCTTCACCTTCACCAGCTGATGGCGCTGCCGGTGGTCGGCCTCCCGGCCCGCTCGCTCGACATCACCGGAGAGCCGCCGCGCTTCGCCATCAACACCGCCTATGTTCGGGCGCTGGAGGCCGCCGGCTGCGTGCCGGTCGTGATTCCGCTGATCCAGGACGAGCAGCGGCTGCGGGCCCTCTACGAACGGCTGGACGGCCTGGTTTTCCCGGGCGGCGCCGACGTCGCTCCCGCGCATTACGGCGAGCAACCAATCGACAACCTCAATCAGGTGGACGGAGCTCGCGACCGGACCGAGCTGATCCTGGCCCGCTGGGCGGCCTCGGACGATCGGCCCGTCCTCGGCATCTGCCGGGGCCAGCAGCTGCTCAACGTCGCCCTGGGTGGCACTCTCTACCAGGATCTCCTTCACCAGGGGATTACCTCGGTGCATCATGCGGACGACGACGGCCGTGCCCGGAGTGCCCACATCCACCCGGTGCGACTCGACCCCGGGTCGAAGCTGGCGCAGCTGATCGACGAGACCACGGTCGAGGTGAACAGCCTGCATCACCAGGCGGTCAAGGACGTGGCCCGCACCCTCAAGGTCACCGGACGGGCGCCGGACGGCGTCATCGAAGCCATGGAATCGGCAGACCATCGCTTCCTGGTCACGGTGCAGTGGCACCCCGAAGAGATAGCCGACCTGCCCTGGGTTCAGCGCCTCTTCAAGGCGTTTGCCCGCGCCGCCGGCGCCTGAGCTACTTGCAGGGGAAGCCGATGGGTTCGGAGTACGCGACCGCGGCTTGTTCCTGCGTGATGTAGCCATCATGGGCCATCTGCGCCAGGACGGCGAACTGGCGTGCTCTGGCGGCGCATGGGTTGCGGGAGGGGTCGTAGAACGACGGGGATTGGGGGAGGCCCGCCACCATCGAAGCCTGGGCAAGGTCCAGCTGGGCAGCCGCCAGGTGGAAATAGACGCTCGCCGCCTGGCCAACCCCAAAGGCGCGGCGGCCGTAATAGACCGAATTGAAGTACGCCTCGAGGATCTGCAGCTTGGTGTAGCGTGACTCGATCTTTAGGGCGAGCAGCACGTTTTCCGGCTTTCGCCAGTTGTCATCGTTGCCGTTCATGTAGAGGTTCTTGGCGAGCTGCTGGCTCAGCGTGCTCCCGCCCTCGAGGGCGCGCCGGTGGTACAGGTCGGCGAACAGGGCCCTGGCCATGCCCTGAAGGTCAATTCCGTGGTGCTGGTAGAACCGCTCGTCCTCGATCGAGATCAGCGCCTCGCTGAGCCGGTCGGGAACCTGCGCGATCGAGACCCGCTTTGCCCCGTGCTGGGCCAGGAGCACGTCCACCCGGCTTTGCAGGTCGTCTACGGAGGGAGTCACTGCCAGCCCGACGGCGGTGGCTACCCCCAGGACTGCGGTCATCCCGAGCACGGCCGTCAGGAACCACCCCAGGATCGGGCGGCCTCGCCGGGGCCGCGCAGCCGGACTGCCGGGCAGCGGCGGGAGCGGCAATATCTTTCCGGAAACGGGCTCCGTCCCGCCCGCCTGCATGGTCTGAATTGTAAGTGTCGGGCGGTAGAATGAATTCGTGACAGACACAGCCGCTACCGAGCGGCGGGGGACCTGGAAAGTCAAGGCGGGACTCGCCGAGATGCTCAAGGGCGGCGTCATCATGGACGTTGTCACCCCGGACCAGGCCAGGATCGCCGAGGATGCCGGTGCGGTCGCTGTGATGGCGCTGGAGCGCGTCCCCGCGGACATCCGCAAAGAGGGTGGGGTCGCCAGGATGAGCGACCCGGGCCTGGTCAGCGGCATCATCGATGCGGTCACCATCCCGGTGATGGCCAAGTGCAGGATCGGTCATTTCGTCGAAGCCCAGATCCTCGAGTCGCTGGGCGTCGACTACATCGACGAGAGCGAAGTGCTGACGCCGGCTGACGAGGAGCACCACATCAACAAGCATCCTTTCAAGGTGCCGTTCGTCTGCGGCTGCCGGGACCTGGGTGAGGCATTGCGTCGAATTGCTGAGGGGGCAGCCATGATTCGTACCAAGGGTGAAGCCGGCACCGGAAACGTGGTGGAGGCGGTTCGCCATATGCGGGCTGTCAGTGGCGCCATCCGCCGGCTGCATGGCATCGGGCCCGAGGAGCTGGTCATGGAGGCCAAGCGCATCGGCGCCCCCGCGGACCTGCTCGAGGAGACGGCGCGCCTGGGGCGCTTGCCGGTGGTGAACTTCGCGGCCGGCGGGATCGCCACCCCCGCCGATGCGGCGCTGATGATGCAGCTCGGCTGCGACGGGATCTTCGTCGGCTCGGGGATCTTCAAAGCGGAAAATCCCTCCGCGAGGGCCAAGGCCATCGTGGCGGCGACCACGTACTTTGACCGGCCGGACATCCTGGCCGACGCCTCCAGGAGTCTGGGGGAAGCCATGCGGGGGCTGGAAATTGGGGCGATACCCAAGGAGGAACTGCTCGCCGGCAGAGGCTGGTGAGCCCGAAGCGCAGGCGGTTCGGGGTCCTGGCGCTGCAGGGCGATTTTCGCGAACATCTGGCCGCCCTGCGTGCCTGTGAGGTAGAGGGCGTGCCCGTCCGGCTGGCCAGCGAGCTGGAGGCCGTCGACGGCTTGATCCTGCCGGGCGGGGAGAGCACCACCATGATCCGGCTGATGGAACCCGCCCTCGATGCCGCCATCCGCCGGCGCGCCCACGCCGGAATGCCCGTCCTGGGTACCTGCGCGGGAATGATCCTGATGGCCAGCCTGGTGGAGGATGGTCGCCCCGACCAGCAACCGCTGGATCTGATGGACATCACCGTCCGCCGCAACGCATATGGCAGGCAGGTCGACAGTTTCGAGGCGACGGTCGATGTCCCGTTGCTCGGCGGCCCCGGGCCGGCAGTGTTTATAAGGGCCCCGCGCGTGACTACGCACGGCGACAGCGTCGAGGTGCTTGCCGAGCTGGGCTCGGAGCCGGTCGCTCTCCGCCAGGGAAACCGGGTCGCCCTCGCCTTCCACCCCGAGCTCACCTCAGACCGGCGCTGGCATCAGTACGTGCTCTCCCTGGACGGGGAGAAGCGATGAGGCTGCAGGTCCGCCCGGCCCAGCTCAAGGACCTGGGCGCGATCGAATCCCTCTACCGCCGGCAGCTCGGCGAGGGCGATCGCCCCGGCGCTGCGACTGCCGGTGCGCCCAGGAGGCAGTTCGCATCCAAGCGCCTGTGGTTTCTGTTGAACAGCACGTTTGCCTCCATCCTCCCGATCACCTCGTCCGCCGACCACGTCTACGTGGGCGAGCTCCCCGGTAAGTCCGGCATCCAGGGGTTCATTCAGGCCGAGGTGGCGCCCATGGGCAGCCATGTCTGGCAGATCCTCAACCTCTGCCTGAATCCCGACCTAGATCGCTTTGGCGCGGGCACCGCACTCCTCGACCAGCTCTTCAATGAGGGTCTGCAACGCGGGGTGAGCAAATTTATCGTCAGGCTGCCGCTCGACGACCCGATCGGCGACCTGTTTCGGGCCCGCGGCTTCACCGCCTATGCCACCGAGCACGCCCTGCTGGCGGAGTCTCTTTCGGCTCGGCCCGCCCCGCCGCTTAGCGGCTGGCGAGCCATGCGCCGGGAGGACGCGTTCGGCGTGTACCTCGTATACGCTGCGGTCACGCCCCGCCAGGTCGCCGCGGTGGAGGCCAACAGTTTTGCCGAATGGCGCCACATCATGCAGGAGACCTCCTGGCGCAGCCGTGTGCCACGGGCCGTGCGCCAGCGCCGGTTCGTGGTCGACCTGGTGCAGGTGGTGGGCTGGATGGGGGTCAGTCCGGGCAGCGGCGGCCGTCCGCACACACTCTCGCTCTTGAGCCTGGCCGAGCCCAAGGAGCTCCTCCCGGCCCTGATCGATAGGAGCCTGGCCTACGTTGCGCAGCACCATCCCGGGCCGGTGTGGTGCAGCCTTCGCCAGTACCATGAGCCCGCCATCACTTTGCTCAAGCACCAAGGGTTCGAAGTAATCGCCTCCCAGACGCTGATGGTCCGCGAGCTGGCCCTCAAGGTACCGGCGCGGGTAAAGGTCGGAATCAGGGACAAGCGGCTGGTGCCGCAGTACGGGTGATGCAGGAGCTCAGACGTTCCCAGAACGGACTGGCCCTGGCGGATCCCGCCGAGCTGGACCAACTGTTTCAGGCTTTGCCGCCTCACATCCACCGGGCGGTCCGGAGGCTCGACCATCAGGGCCTGCTCCTGGAAGTGGTGCTGGACCTGGGCCGCGAACCCGAGGCGCGTTTTCCAGAGGCGGAGGTGATTCTGGACGAGACCCCGGTGACGCTCGAGGACCTGGAGTTCGTCGCCACGCGAGTCGGGTCATTCGGCGACGACAACCGGGCCGGCATCGAGCGGACGCTCCACCGGATTTCGGCAATCCGCAACCGATCGGGGCAGATTGTCGGCCTGACCTGCCGGGTGGGCCGGGCCATCACCGGGACCATCGACATCATCAAGGACATGGTCATCGGCGGCAAGAGCATCCTGCTGCTGGGCCGGCCGGGGATCGGCAAGACCACCATGCTCCGGGAGTGCGCCCGGGTGTTGGCGGACGAGATGAAGAAGCGGGTGGTCATCGTCGACACCTCGAATGAGATTGGTGGGGATGGTGACATCCCGCACCCCGGAATAGGGCGCTCCCGTCGGATGCAGGTGCGGACTCCCTCACTTCAGCACTCGGTGATGATCGAAGCCGTGGAGAATCACATGCCCCAGGTGATCGTGATCGACGAGATCGGAACCGAGCTGGAGGCGGCGGCGGCCCGCACCATTGCCGAGCGGGGCGTCCAGCTTGTGGCCACTGCCCATGGCAACTCGCTGGAGAACCTGCTGGTGAACCCAACCCTCAATGACCTGCTCGGCGGGATTCAGACCGTGACCCTCTCCGACGAGGAGGCGCGCCGCCGCGGGACGCAGAAATCGGTGCTGGAACGCAAGTCCCCCCCCACCTTCGATGTGCTGGTCGAGATTCACGACCGGGGCCGGCTCGCCATTCACCAGCCGCTCGCCGACGTCGTTGACGCCGCCCTGCGGGGTGTTCTCAAGCCTCCCCAGATGCGCATCCGCGGGACTGATGGTGAGATCGTCGCCCGTCTGGCGGAGACGGCTCCGATGCGCACCGCGGCGGTGCGCGAGCCGGTGGAGTCGCGGGCGCGGAGCCTGCACGAGAGCCTGTCTGTCTTTCCTTACGGCGTCAGCCGCAACTACCTGGAACAGGCTATCAGCGAACTGCACGTTCCCATCCGGGTCCAGAACCACCTCGAGGAGGCGGACCTCATCCTCACCCTGAAGAACTACTACCGTCGCAAGGACTCACCGTTGAAGGAGGCCGAGTCCGAGGGGATTCCGATCCAGGTGCTGAAGAGCAACACCATCACCCAGATCAAGAATGCCCTGAGCCGTATGTATCAGCTGGAAACGCCGGACCCTACCGAATCCGCCTTGCAGGAAACCATTGAAGGCATTCGCCGGGCGAAGGCGACCAGTTCCATGGTGGAACTGTCTCCGCAGAATGCCTACGTTCGCCGCCTGCAGCACCAGTTGGTGGAGCGACACGAGCTGACCGCCCGCAGTACTGGCAAGGAGCCCAACCGGCGGTTGCGCATCTACACCAGCTCGGACTGACGCTGTCCGGGGACGCGCTATAGTGCACGCGAAACCTATGGACGCCGGCGAGAAGGGAAGTGGGTTCTTCGTCACGTTCGAAGGCCCCGAGGGTGGCGGAAAGTCGACCCAGATTCACCGCCTGGCGTCGGCCCTGGCTGACCAGGGGTTCACTGTATGGACGACCCGGGAACCGGGCGGCACCTCATTGGGCGAGCGGATTCGGCCCCTGCTGCTCGGCCCCCGTACCGGCGAGCTCTCTCCGCTGACCGAAGCCCTGCTCTTCACGGCGGCGCGAGCTCAACTGGTGGCGGAGGTGATCCAGCCACGCTTGCGCCGGGGCGAGGTGGTGCTGTGCGACCGATTCATCGACTCCACCCTCGCCTATCAGGGGTACGGGCGTGGTCTTGACCTGGCCTTCCTTACCCGGCTTCAGGACGAGGCTACCGCCGGCCTCAGGCCGCAGCTCACCTTGCTGCTGACGCTCCCGGTGCAGGTTGGTCTCTCGCGCATTCCGGTCAGCTCTCAGGACCGGCTCGACCGGGAGGACCCGGCTTTCCACGCCCGCGTCCTCGATGGCTATCTCCGGCTGGCGGGCTCAGATCCGGACCGGTGGCGGCAGGTCGATGCCTCCGCAAGCCCGGACGCGGTGGCCGCAACCATCCTCGAGCACGTTCACCAGGCGATCAAACGCGCCGGGATTCAACCGGCCGAGCGCCGGTCCGCATGAAGCTGCTGATCGCGGTTGTCCACAACGAGGATGCCTCCTCCACCATGGACGCGCTCAATGACCGCGGCATCTCGGTCACCCGATTCGCCAGCTCCGGCGGCTTTCTGCAGCACAAGAACGTGACCCTGATGTCGGGGATAGACGATGACCGCGTGGAAGAGGTGCTGGCCCTGATCAAGGAGAACTGCCGCACCCGGAGCGAGTTCATGAACCCGATGCCTCCCCTGGTAGAGCCCGGTGATTTCTTCGTTCCCTACCCGGTGGAGGTGCAGGTGGGCGGCGCCACCGTCTTCATCATGAGCGTCGACCGTTTCGAAAAGCTCTGATCCGAGGTCTCGGAACAGCCCTCAACGTGGCCACCGTGCTGGCCGGCTCGGCCATCGGGCTCTCATTGGGTCGGGTGATTCCCGGCAGACTTCACGAGACGGTCAGGATCGCCATCGGGCTGTTTGTGGCCGTCTACGGGATACAGATGGCGCTCGGTACCCGCAATCCCTTGATTCTGCTGGTGAGCCTGGTGCTGGGGGCCGTCATCGGCGAGCTGTTGCGGCTCGACGAAGGCGTGCAGGCGGTGGGGCGCTGGACGGAGCGCAGGGCCGGCAGCGGCGACCAGCCGGGGCGGGTCAGCCTCGCCTTCGTCACCACCAGCCTGCTCTTCTGCGTCGGTCCTCTCACCATCATCGGGACCTTCCTGGACGGGGCCAGGGGTGACGTCACGGTGCTGGCCGTCAAGTCCACCCTCGACGGATTCTCCTCGATCGTCTTCGCCGCCACCCTGGGCTGGGGAGTCGCACTCGCGGCCGCCACCGTCCTGCTCGTGCAGGGAACCCTGACCCTGCTCGCATTCGTCCTGCACGCCGGCCTCGGCGCCCGGGAGACAGCGGAATTGACCGCTGTCGGTGGGGTCGCCGTGATCGCGATCGCCCTTGGTCTGCTCCAGCTGAAGACGATCCGGGTGGCCAACCTGTTGCCGGGCCTGGTCATCGCCCCGGCCCTGGTTGCCATCTCTCATGCGCTCCGCCTGACCTGACCGTAGACTGGAATTCCCTTGACCAAGTCCGAGCCCGGCGGTGAACGGCGGGTCGACTGGCTGGCTGCCGGCCTCGGCCTGATCCTGGCCGTCCTGACCGAGCTCGCCGGTTCAGCCGTCTGGTTTGGCGGTCACCGCGGCGGGACGGTGCAGATGGGGGTGTTGACCCTGGGAGCCCTGGTCGCCGGTGGGTTTGTGGCCGGCTACCTGGGTCCGCTGAGTGGTTCCGTCTGGAACGGGATCGTGGTTGCCATCGGATTCATTGTCGTAGGCCAGCTGGCCGGTGCGGCCGAACCCGTCGGGCCGCTCGGCTCTGGCGGCCTTGATACGCTTGGCCTGGTCATCGACGACGTGCTGGTCCTGACCGGAGGGACCATGGGGGGCCTGCTGGCGCGAGGGGCGCGGAGGCTGGTAACCCGGTAACGAATTCACTCCGCCGGCGTTTTCCCATCAGCTCTGGAACCGACTCAGGGAATGAAAGGTAGGTAGAGGCAGACATGGAAATCGGCAACGGCAACGGCTCGGTGGCGGGGCTGGGTACCCGGATCGTCGAAAACGTCAGCCGGGTACTGGTGGGCAAGGAACCGGAGATCGAGCTCTGCGTGATCGCCCTCCTCAGCCGCGGCCACATCCTGATCGAAGATGTCCCTGGCGTGGGCAAAACCATGCTGGCCAAGTCCCTGGCACGCTCCCTCGGCTGCTCCTTCGAGCGGCTCCAGTTCACCCCCGACCTGCTGCCGTCGGATGTCACCGGCGTGAACATCTACAGCCCGAACACCCAGCGCTTTGAGTTCCGCCAGGGGCCAGTGTTCACCCAGGTGCTGCTGGCCGATGAGATCAACCGCGCCACCCCAAAGACGCAGTCAGCCCTGCTGGAGGCGATGGAGGAGCGGCAGGTGACGGTGGACGGCACCACCTATCCGCTCTCGCTGCCCTTCCTGGTGCTGGCCACGCAAAACCCAATCGAGTTCGCCGGTACGTTTCCCCTGCCCGAAGCGCAGGTGGACCGTTTTATGATGCGCATCCAGCTCGGCTACCTTGACGTCGCCCACGAAGTCCAGGTGCTGGATCGCTTCCAGCGCGAGTCGCCCATGGAACAGCTCGAGGCGGTGGCCACGGCTGAGGACATCGTGGCCGGCCACAAGGCAGTCCAGGAGGTCTACGTCGACGAGCAGCTCAAGGAGTACGTGGCCCGGCTCACCCACCGGACCCGCAGCCACGCGGATATCGGCCTGGGAGCCAGCTCACGTGGCTCACTCGGCCTGTTCCGCACGGCCCAGGCCAGGGCCGCCCTCGACGGGCGCGACTACGTCACCCCTGATGACATCAAAGCCCTCGCACTCCCCATCCTCGCCCACCGGCTGATCCTGAAACCCAATGCCGAGCTGCGAGGTCTGACAGCGTCGAAGATCATGGGTCAGATCCTGGAGAGCGAGCCCGTGCCGCCGCCCACCCTGGTATCGCGGTTCGGGCGCCGGGCCGCAGGCTAGACCCGCTCCCATGCGTATGCCCCGGCTGCCGCTGGTCACGGCCCTGGCACTTTTGCTTTTCTTCGCCTACATCACGGCCATCCCGCTTGCCTTCAAGCTCTTCTACGCCCTGGTCCTTCTGCTGGTGATGAGCTATCTGTGGAGCCGGCTGCTCAGGAACGCACTGGTGGTCAAACGCACCAGCCCGGAGGGTCAGTTCCAGGTGGGCGACGAGTTCGAGGAGCGGTTCCTGGTCGAGAACCGCTCCTGGGTTCCCGTGCCCCTGATCGAGCTGACCGACTTTTCCAACCTGTCGGGTTACAACCCCGGCCGTGTCTTCAGCCTCAAGGGACACAAGTCCCGCCGATGGGCCTCCAAGGGAAAGTTCAAGCAGCGCGGCCTCTTTACCTTCGGACCGGTCGAGCTTCGCTTTGGCGACCCGTTCGGCCTCTTCACCCAGACGGTCCGTTTTCCGGGGACCCAGTCCGTGGTCGTCTATCCCGTGCTGCGGCCGGTCGGGCAGCTGGAAGCCCTGGCGCCCAGTGCCTCAGGCGACGAGCAGACTCGCGGCCGGGTCCTGGACTTACCTCCCAACGCGACCACGATTCGCGAACACGTTCCCACCGATAGCGTCAAGCGAATCCACTGGGCCTCCTCTGCCCGGCTTGGCCGTCTGATGAGTCGTAGCTTTGAAACTCGTGAGGGCGGTGACGCCTGGATCGTGCTCGATCTGCAATCGAGCGTCCACGCAGGTGAAGCCCCGGAGTCGACCCTGGAGTACGCGATGAGCCTGGCCGCCTCGATCGCCGACGCGGGGATGCGCAAGGGTGGGGCGGTAGGAGTGGTCAGCAATGATGCCAACCTGAGCCTGATCGAGGCAGCCCGGGGTGACCAGCAGCGCAACAAACTGTTCGAGTTCTTCACCCTTGGCCAGGCCGACGGGAGCGTCTCGCTTGCCAGCCTCTTGCGCTCGCAGCGCGAGCACTGGCGTCATCGCGGAGGGCTGATTGTGGTGACGCCGTCGACGGATCCTGCCTGGGTCGAGGCGCTGCTCGATCTTGGCGTCCGCGGCCACCGGACGCTGGTCATCTACATAGATCCGCGGGGCTTCGGCAAGGACGCCCCGCCGCTCTCCCTCGCGGGTCGCTGGCGTCAGGCGCTGAACTGGTGGGTTGTTCGCGGCAGCGAGGATCTCGAGATGGCCAGGGAGCATCGGGTTGCCGCCGGTTAGTCCCGGGCTGATCCTCCTGGTCGCCATCGTCCTGGTATCGGCTGCCTTTGCTCTTGGTATCTTCGGCGTCGGCTACGACGAGGGACAGCTGGCCGTGCGCCTGTCTCGGGGTGGCCGCCTGGCGGTGACCTTCGACCTGCGGGACACCTGGTTTCTCCTGCTCCTGGTGATCATCCTGGGGTGGTCGGTCGCTGCCGCTGTCGACCACTCTGCCTGGGTCCAGGGCTCGGAGAAGGTAACCCCGGCGATCGTGATCTCGAGCCTGATTGCCTGGGCGCTCGCGCTGACTCGGGTCCGGCGCGTCATCTTCTTGCTGTTGAGCATTCCTGGCATCGTCATCCCGCTGGTGCTCATCCTGTCCGATCAGCTGGGCGGTCTCGGCTCCCTGGCGGCGGTCGGCCGCTGGATCACCGCCCTGGCCGGCCGGCAACAGCTCGGAATGCTCGCCGGCCTCCTCTTCCTGATGATGGTGAGCGGCTTCTGGACGAGCTGGTGGACTTTCCGAAGGCGCAACGGCCTGGTGGCGCTGCTGCCGACCGGGACCATCCTGGCGGTCGAGATCATCAACGATCCGAATCCCGGGCTCTATCTCTTCACTGTTTTCTGGTTGGTCTGCGCCGCGGGTATCCTTCTCCGCCTCAATTTCGTCGCCCTCAAGCGGCGCTGGCGCTCCCGGCGGGTACCCCGGGCTGCCGACACGGGCTGGATCTTCGGCGAGGTCGGATTCGAGGCGACCGCCCTGCTGCTGCTGGTGGCCTTTGTCCTGCCGCCCTTGAGCACCGTCGACATCAGTACTTCGTTCCTGCCCGGCTCGATCAGCACCGACCTGTTTCATCCATTCGGCCTTGGTGTGGGAAAGCCTGGGAACGGTGCCTCCGCCTCGGTCGGCTACAGCGAGACCGTCCGGCCGGGTGCCCAGCTCAAGGCCAGGTCGCAGGAAATCATGGTGGTTTCCGGAGGCTCAGCCCTCTATCCCTACCTGCGTGGTATCGCGCTGGGTGGTTGGGATGGTATCTCCTGGTACCAGCTCCCACCCACCGACGCCAGCCCGGTCCGGCAGCAGCCGCGATTGGAGCCCAAAGCCGACCTCCCGCGCGAGGACCTGCCGGTGGGCTCGAGCCGGGTCGAGGTGGTGCAGCAGAGCATTCGGATCCTGGTGCCGCCCGATCAGCTTGATCGGACGGTCTTCTCGGCGGGTGAGCTCACCCGGGTCGACAACCATTCGACAACGGTAAAGGGGATCATGCTCGGGGCGGCGACGGGCCCGGTGGGCGAAGGGCCCGATCCGGTCAACATCGTCGCCGGACCCCCGGTTCCGTTCGACACCGTGGATGTGGTCCGCATATTGGACACTCCGCGGGCCCCCTACGACATCAACCTCACCACGGCCGTGCCCACTGCCGACGTAAAGAGCCTGCGCAGCGCCGGCACCGATTATGCAGCCTGGGTGCAGCCATACCAGCAGCTCTACTTCCAGGGGACCGTGGCGGCGGGTTATTCGGCCGGCCGCGACCAGGAGATCGCCAGTCTGGCACGCACAATCGTCCAGGACGCGCACGCCTTGACGGTCTACGACCAGGCGAAAGCCATCGAGGCCTGGTTCCGGGATCCGAACCGCTTCAAATACACGATCTCGCCGAAGCCCGCGCGGGCCGGCGTTAGACCCCTCGACTTCTTCCTCTTCGACTCCCACGAGGGCTACTGCCAGGACTTCTCCACGGCGATGGCGGTCATGCTTCGCTCGCTCGATATTCCGGTCCGGCAGATGAGCGGCTTCTCACAGGGTTTCTACGACGACAAATCGCATCGCTACCTGGTCAATGCCCTGAATGCACACAGCTGGGTCGAGGTCTATTTCCCCAGGCTGGGATGGATCCCCTTCGAGCCAACCCCGGATGGCGCCAACTTACCCGTCGAGCGGCCGGCAACCCCAACGGTCACCGTTCCCCTGCCGGTAGGCTCGGGTACGGCGGCAACGCCGCGGGTCCCCAAGAACCAGGATGCCGGCAACCAGGGTTCCGGGGGCGCGGGCAGTGGCGGACTGTCAGACCTGTGGTCGCGGGCTGGCTGGGTCGCGGTCGGTCTGCTACTGCTTCTCCTGGTGGCGGCACTGCTGATGTTCCGCTGGCTGATGTCAGCCCGCGACCCACGGCGGATCTGGCGCCGGCTGCAGTTCCTGGCTGACCGCCTGCGCGTGCCGCGGCGCCCGGGCGACACACCTAAGGAGTTCGGCGCCCGGCTGGCAGACGCCGTCCCCAGCCTGGATGACGAGCTCCGCGGGGTTGCCGAGCTGTTCACGCGCGCCAATTTCCGGCGCGGAGGACTCACGCGGGCCGAGTCCGGAGAGCTCCAGCGGTCCTGGCATGTGGTCCGGCGCAGCTACCCTGGCCTCGTGGTGCGGGCCTTCCGCGAGCGGGGTGGGGGGCGGCCAGTCAGGAGAGAGGCAGCCGCAGGGTTAAAAAGTCGCGAGCCAGCACCGCGCCGTCGACCGCCTGATCCGTCCCGCGGTGCGTGAGCATGAAACGCACCCCGGGGTGGGCCTTCATGAGCTGCAGTATGTCGACCCGCGACAGGTGCATCTGGCCGGGCTCGGCATAGGTCATCTCGGCGATGACGTGGTCGCACGAGCTCAATAAAGAATCGAGGTTGGGCGACACCTCCGAGTCACCTGTGTACCCCAGGCGCACCCGCTCGTTTTCGAGAACGTACCCGAGACACGGAAAGCGGGAGGTGTGGGTCATCTCAAAGGCGCGCACCCGATAGCCGGCGACCTGGAGCGAGCCCTCATGTCCCAGCTCGGTGACGGTTACCTGGAGTCGCTCCCAGGTCAGCTGGCGCATCTCGTCCCCCCAGGCCAGGTCGAGGAGCTGCACCAGGTATTCCCGGGTGCCGGCCGGGCCCACCACCAGTAGCGGGCCGCCCTGGTCGGGCAGTAGCGCGCGGCCCAGCATCAGGGAGGCGAGGCCAAACGTGTGGTCGGCGTGGAAGTGGGTGAGGAAGACGGCACGGGGGCCGGTCAGGGGCACCCCGGCGCGGGGCAGGTGAACGCACAACGGCGCACCCGCGTCCAGCAGGAGCGCCCGGTCAACCAGGATGGAGGCGTTGTACGCGCCCGCCGAGAAAGCGGTGCCCGTACCGAGAAACGTCACCTCCACCCGGATACCGTATCAAAGCTAGCTACTACTATCAGTCGATGAGCACGGTGGAGAAAGTGCGGCTCACGCAGTGGTCGCACGGGGCCGGTTGAGCCTGCAAGATCGGTCCTGAGGACCTGGCTCAGGTTCTGAGCCGATTGCCCGGCCGCTTGGAGAGCGCAGACGTGCTGGTTGGACTGGAGACCGGCGACGACGCCGCCGTCTACCGGTTGCGTGACGACCTTGCCCTGGTGGTCACCACAGACTTCTTCACTCCCATCGTCGACGACGCTTACACCTTCGGCGGGATCGCGGCCGCCAACGCGCTGAGCGACATCTACGCCATGGGGGGCATACCCTTGATGGCGCTCAACCTGGTCGCCTTTCCAGCCAAGGAGCTGCCGCTCGCGCTTCTCTCCGATATCCTGCGCGGTGGGCTCGACAAGGCGCATGAGGCCGGCATCGAGATCCTGGGCGGGCACAGCATCGACGACCACGAACCCAAATATGGTCTCGCCGCCATAGGCACGGTCCATCCGGACCGTGTCGTGCGCAACCGCGGCGGGCAGGTTGGCGATCGCCTGGTTCTCACCAAGCCGATCGGAACCGGGATCATCAGCACGGCCATCAAGCATGGCGCCGCGCCCGCGGCAGCCGAGCGAGCCGCCGTGGAGAGCATGCTCCAGCTGAACCAGGCTGCGGCCGAGGCGATGTCCTTGAGTCCGGTCCACGCCGCGACCGATATCACCGGGTTTGGCCTGCTGGGCCACCTTCACTCGCTGGCGCTGGCGTCCGGGACCGCGGCCAGGGTGGAGGCGAAGGCTGTGCCCCGGCTGCCCGGCGTGCTGGAGCTGGCGGATGCCGGCGAGGTCCCGGGCGGGACCCGATCAAACGAGCGCTTCCTGAAAGACCGGGTGGCCTGGCCGGCCTCCCTGGGAGCCCCCTGGCGTACCGTCCTCTGTGACGCCCAGACCTCGGGTGGTCTGCTGATTGTCCTTCCCGCCGGCGAGGTTGAGCGCCTTCTGGCCGAACTCGACCGGCGCGGGGTTGCCGGCCGCCCGATCGGCGAGCTGGTCGCCGGTTCCCCGGGGTCGATCCAGGTCGTCTGAGGCAGCCGCCCGGCCGCTTAAGACCTGCTGCAGTTTCGTGACCTCGCCGTTACCGCGAAGCCCGGGCGCCAATATGCCCACCATCCCACGGTGCGTATTAGTAGTTGGACATGCGGCAGACTCCTCACGTCGCGCACCGGCCAGGGATTCACGCTTCCGGCCATAATGGGGCCCAGTGCGCGTATTCAGCCGGGCGGCCGCGGAAGATGACCGCCCGCTCATCGAGCGCGTCCGCCGTGGCGACCAGGACGCAGCTAAAGAGCTCTACGAGCGCTACTTCGACCGCATCTACAACTATGTGTACGCTCGGCTGGGACGGGCTGAGGACGCGGAGGATCTGGCCATCGATACCATGACCCGCAGCCTCACCCGGCTCGACCTCTTCCAGGACCAGGGCGTCGCCTTCTCATCCTGGGTCTACCGGATCGCCCACAACGCCACCATCGACCACTACCGCAAGCAGGCAAAGGCGAGCCTGGTGCCGCTCGAGGGAGCGATCCTCCCACAGTCTGCCGATCCGTCGGAGATCGCCCTCGACCGGATCGAGAGCGAGGATCTGCGGGCGGCCGTTCGCGAGCTCACCGAGGAGCAGCAACAGGTCCTCATCCTGCGATTTTTCCAGGACCTGAGCGCGGCCCAGGCGGCGGAGATTATGGGCAAATCGATCGGAGCGGTGCAGGCGCTGCAGCATCGCGCCCTCGGTTCCCTGGAGCGCACCCTGATCTCGAGGAAGTTAAATGAGCACTGAGCTTCAGCGCCTGGAACGGCTGGCGGAGCGGCTGCGGTCGCTCGAGCCGGCGCTTCCCAGCCCGCAGGCGCGGATCCGCGGCCTGAACCTCGCCCTGGCTGCGGTCGGGACTCCGCAAGCGGCGCGGCGGCAGCGCTCGGCCGGCCGATTCCTGCTCGCCCTGGCCGCGGCCGGCGCGGTCCTGATTGTGGGGACGGTCGCCGCGTCGGCCGACGCACTCCCGGACTCTCCGCTGTACCCGGTGAAGGGACTCGTTGAGAACGCCCGAGGCCTGCTTCTGTTCAGCCCGGCGGACCGCGTCAACTACCACCTCGAGCTGGCCGGCACCCGCCTGCGGGAGGCAGAGGCCATGTTCGGTCGCCACCGCGATGATCTCGCCGAGCAGGCGCTGGCCGGGCTTGCCGTTGAGATCAAGGATGCCGGCACGGACATCAACTCCCTCAGTGCGAGTGATCTCCAGGCCGCCACCCAGGAAGAGGGTCGGCTGGAGGAGGCCATCCAGTCGCACGATGCCCAGCTCGCTGGGCTGCAGGGCAATGTGACCAACCCCCAGGCGTTGAGCGCGATCCAGACAGCCCGAGACCGGGTGCAGCAGACGCTCAGCCAGACGCGCTCCACCGTCAACTCGAAGGGCAACCCCAGCAACTCCGGCGGCCGCGCCAAGGGCAGCGGCCACCCAAGCCCGAGCGCCAGCTGAGCCGGCGAGGCGCAATCCAGAACGCCTCTCTTGCGCGCGTCACGCCTCTATTGCGCGCGTTACGACGCGCGCTTTGGGCCGGCGGCCCGGCTCGGGCCTGATCGGCCCTCACCTCCGGCGCGCTTTGGGCCGGCGGGCACGGCTCGGCCCTAAATCGAGCCTCGCCTCCCGCCCCCGGTACGATGGCCGGGATGCGTCGCCGCCCCGGTAGGCTGGTCGCTCTCGGCGCCGCCGCTCTCGTAATCGCCGCCGACCAGATCAGCAAGGACTGGGCACAGGCCAACCTTGCGATCAACCAGCGGATCACAGTCATCCCTGGCTGGCTCAGCTTTCAGCGCACCGAGAATAGTGGGGCCGCGTTCAGCTTTCTCACCGGCCACAACGAGCTCTTCATCCTGATCACGGCTGCCCTCCTGGTACTGGTGGGGTTTCTGATCCTTGGCGGACTGGCGCCGGACCGGCTGACAGTGGTCGCGCTGGGCCTGATCCTGGGTGGCGGGCTGAGCAACCTGTTCGATCGGGTGCGACTCTCGGCCGTGGTCGATTTCGTCCGGTTCGCGTTCTGGCCGACCATCTTCAACCTGGCGGATCTGGCTATCCGGGCGGGTGCCGTCGTGGTGGTGCTGGCCGTCCTTCTCCGGCAGACGCGTCGCGGGCACCTTGACAGGCCGGTGCGCTGAGGGTTTAGTGTGATACCAGGAGGGAGCACGTTCAGTGGAATATGCCGGTGTCCGAAGCCTGCCCGAGCCGCCTATCCAGACCAGCCATGTCCGGGAGATGGCGGCCAACCTTCTCCTCGGACGGGCCCTGCAGACGCTCGATGGCGCCTGCGGGACAGTCGTCTACTCGGATGTTGAAGGCCGCTGGAACTCGGACAGCTTTGCCCTACCCGGGCGGCCCGACCGGCTCCACGAGCTCCAGCCGGTGATCGAAGCCATGCTCGAGTGGACCCTTTACACGGAGAAGCCGGTCGCCGTCAATGACCTGGCCCGCAGCCCCTGGTCCAAGCACCTGATGCATGGGTCGGCGCCTCCGCCCGGCGCGCTGGTCGCCACTCCGCTCGCCCAGCGGGGCGCAATCTGGGGCGCGATCGCCGTCTATCGCGAATCGCCGGTCGCGGGTTCTATGGCACTCCTCGGCCAGCTTGCCGAGGTCGCGACCGAACCGCTGAGCTCGCTGGGAACCGGTCGCCCGGAGGGCGTCTCGAGCTAGCGCCCTCGCACAACAACGCCTCTATTGCGCGCGTTACGGCGCGCGCTTTGGGCCGGCGGGCACGGCTCGGGCCTAAGTCGGCCCTCGCCTCCTATGATCAGCCCGTATGCGTGCGGCTGAATCGACGCACAGGTTGGAGCCGCTCCGGCAGCGGCTTCAGGAGCGAGACCTCGATGCGATTGTGGTTTCGGCTCCGGCAAACGTGCGCTACCTCTCCGGGTTCAGCGGGAGCCTGGGCTTCCTGGTGGTCACCGCGGCTTCGGCCGAGATCCTGGGGGACAGCCGGTACTGGATCCAGATGGCGGAGGAGGCTCCCGCCTACACGCTGGTGCGGGCTGGCCAGTCGACCCGGCTGTTTGACCTGGTGCCCGAACGGCTTCGGGCGCTGGGGGCGAGACGCGTCGGATTTGAGGCGCAGCACCTAACGGTCGCGGCCTACGACCGCCTTCACCTTGGGGTCGGCGACGGCATCGACCTGCGTCCGACCAGCGGCCTGATCGAAGAGTTACGGATGCGCAAATCGCCGGACGAGGTCGAGCTGCTTCGGGCGGCCGCCGATATTTCGAGCCGCGCCTTCGATCGGGTGCTGAAGGCGATTCGACCTGGGCTGCGTGAGCGCGACGTGGCCTTCCTGCTCGAGCAGACGTTTCGCGAGCTTGGCGCAGACGGACCCGCTTTCGACACCATCGTCGCCGCGGGAGAGCGCGCGGCCCTTCCCCACGCCCATCCCACCGACCGGACCATTGTCCAGGGGGACATGGTCGTGATCGACTTCGGCGCCAGCGCTGCCGGATACTGCGCCGACATCACCCGGACCGTAGTGGTGGGCTCCGCCTCGCCGGACCAGCGTCGCGCCCTGGAGACGGTCCGGGCCGCCCAGCAGCAGTCCGTCCAGGCGATGAAGCCCGGGGTGGCCTGCGCCGAAATCGACCGGATTGCCCGCGACGCTGTCACCGCTGCGGCTGGCGCCGAGGCCGCCTTCGGCCACGGGCTCGGGCATGGGGTCGGGCTGGAGGTGCACGAGCGACCCGGCCTGTCTGCGAGCGACGACACGGTATTGCAGCCGGGCATGGTGATCACCAACGAGCCCGGCGTCTACATCGCGGGCTGGGGTGGCGTCCGGCTCGAGGACATGGTGCTCATCACCGCACAGGGTAATGAGGTGATCAGCTCTGCCTCGCGGATGGCCGAGATCGGCTCGTGACCGCGGTCGACCAGCTGCGCGAAAAGCTGGAGCTGTCGGTATTCGCGGATGACCTGTTCGGCGAGAACAGCTATCTGCTCTGCCGCCGTGACACGAAGGCCGCTCTCCTTATCGATCCCGGTTTGCAGTATCCACAGGTGCTGCGACGGATCGCGGCTGACGGGCTGGCGGTGGAAGCCATCCTTATCACCCACGCCCACGTCGACCACATCGCCGGCGTACCCGCGGTGCGCGCCGAGACAGCCTCCCCGGTGGCCATGCATCCGGATGACCATGCCCTGCTCGACTGGGGGCAATTCCAGGGCCTTCCCTTCATACCATCCGGGTTCCAGCCATTCACGGTCGATAACCCGCTCGTTCACGGGCAGGCGATCGACTTTCAGGACCTGAAGCTGCGCGTGCTCCACACGCCCGGTCACACCCAGGGCTCGGTCTGTTTCCTGATCGGGCTCGATTGCTTCGCCGGTGACACCCTGTTTCAACGCAGCATCGGGCGAACCGACCTGCCGGGTGGGGATGCTCAGAAGATTGTGTTGTCGATCCGCAATGTCCTCTACGCGCTTCCGGCAAAGACCGTGGTCCATCCGGGACACGGCCCGCGGACCAGCATCGAGGAGGAGATGCTGCTCAACCCTTTTGTGCCGGGGCAAACGGGACGGTGAGGATCGCTTCACTCCTCCCCAGCGCCACCGAGATCGTCTGCGCGCTGGGCCTCGAGGACCAGCTCGTCGCCGTGACCCACGAGTGCGACTTCCCGGCGTCGGTCGCCGGCAAGCCGGTGGTGACCGCCAGCTTGATCGAGGGCAACGGGTCGAGCTCTGAGATCGATCGCCATATCCGCCGGCTGGTCCACGCTGGGAGCAGCATCTACCGGCTCGATGCCGACCGGCTCCACGCGCTCAGGCCCGACCTGATCCTCACCCAGGAGCTCTGTGCCGTCTGCGCTGTCTCGTATCCGATTGTTGAAGCGGCCGCTCGCCGGCTGGACGAGTCAACCCAGCTGGTATCGCTCGAACCGGAGCGGCTGGAGGACGTCTTCGGCCACATCGCCCTGGTCGCCCGCCTGGCCGGCCGCCCGTCGGCTGCATCGCCCATCATTGGCAGCCTTAAGGACCGGATCAAGGCTGTCCGCGGGCTGCTCCAAGGGGTCGTTCCGGCGCGTGTCGTCTGTCTGGAATGGCTTGACCCCCTATACAGCTGCGGTCACTGGACGCCCGAGCTGGTCGAGCTGGCGGGTGGGCTCGAGCTGCTTGGCGTTGCCGGCCGCCCGGCGGAGCGGGTTGCCTGGGACGACGTTCGAGAATCCGATCCTGACGTTCTGGTGGTGATGGCCTGCGGCTTCTCGCTATCGAAGAGCCAGGCCGAGGTGGCGTCTCTGGCGGGCCGCCCCGGTTTTGATGAGATGCGCGCGGTGCGATCCGGCAGGGTCTACGTTGTCGATGGGAACGCGTTCTTCAGCCGGCCGGGTCCTCGGCTCGTCACCAGCGTCGAGATCCTGGCCGGCCTGCTTCATCCCGACGTCGTACCGCCGCCGGCCGCGAGCGCGGCCGCCCGCTGGAGCCGGCCGGTTTAGCCGCCGTAGGCAAAGCGGAAGAAGGCGGCGGCGATCAGGATCAGAAGGATCCCACCCCCCAGCAGGAGCAGTCCGGCGCCGATGACGAATCCGGCCATCCGCGCAAAGGCGAGCTTTAGCTCCTCCTCGGGCGTTTGCCCTTCGGGATTGTCCATCATCGAACCGGCAGCTGGTCGTGGTCGTCCGTGAGCGTCTCCCCGCCGTCCGCGACCCAATCTTTGAACGGACCACGCGGGGGCCCGAGATCGGACGGTGCCCAGCGGTCAATCTGGTGCATGGCGTCCAGGAGCAGCTCCTCGAGCTGGCGCTGGCTCGCCCGGCGGTCGAACGCGCCCGCCTTGGCCGAGACCAGGCGGCGCGTCCGCGAGGTCAGGTCGTCCACCCACCAGGTGGCGCTGACGTCGAGCAGATGTCCAGTCCGCTCCCGGTAGCTGACGGTCAGCCGAGCCTCGCCCCCCTGTTGCCGCGCGCAACGTAATTCCCAGGCGGCCTTTCCCCGTCGGTACCGATCGATGACAAAACCGTTTGTTCGGGCGAAGGCTTCAAGCGTGGGCGCCACCGCCCGAAACGCCTCGATAATCTCCACCGGCACGGGGCTCAGTCTCGTGAGCGGTCGCACCGGATCATTCTAGGTAGAGTGAGATCGTGGTCTCGTTCAACGAACCGGCGACCGTCGAACGGATACTCTCGACCGCGAAGACGATCGCGGTGGTTGGACTGAGCCCGAATCCCCATCGTCCAAGCCACGGGGTGGCTCGATACCTGCAACGCGCCGGGTACCGGATAATTCCCGTGAACCCGGTGGCCGATGAGGTCCTCGGGGAGCGAGCCCGGGCCTCCCTTCTGGAAATCGCGGAGCCGGTGGACGTGGTCGATGTCTTCCGCCGGGCGGAATTCGTGTCGGATATCACCGATCAGGCGATCGCGATCAAGGCCAGGGCGCTCTGGCTACAGGATGGCGTTGTCGATCCGAAGAGCGCCCAGCGCGCACTCGATGCCGGCCTGGACGTGGTGATGGACGATTGCATGATGCGCCGCCACGCGCGGCGGGCCGACTGAGCCAGCCGTCTTCCGATCAGGCAGGAAACGTTAGTGGCGTCGCATTCTCCTTTGCATGCGCTGTTCTGCGATCGCCTCGGCCGCCTGCCGGGTGCCCAAGTGGTCCCGATGCGATCGCTCCAGCAGCTCCCGCGTGGTATCCCGGAGCTGCTCACGCGTGACGCTGAAGATTGATTCGAGGCTGGGCTCCAGCCGTCGCTCCAGGAGGCCGCAGAAGAGGAAGGCGGCCGCCGCGTTCGTGACGAAGTCCGGCAGGACCACCACGCCGCGCCGCTCGAGCGCGCACTCGGCGTCGGTGGTGACCGGGTTGTTCGCCCCCTCAGCCAGCAGCCGGCAGCGGACGCTCCCCTGATTTCCCTCGTGGATCGCACCCCCGATCGCGGCCGGGATCAGGATGTCAACGGGTTGCGTCAACCATTCGGGCTCCGGAACCTGGCGGGTGGATGCAGGGAGGCGGGAGCGGTCGATGTGGCCGAAGCGGTCGCGGATGCTGAGCAAGTGTGGAATGTCGAGTCCGGCCTGATCGACTACCGTGCCTTCTATGTCAGCGACCGCGATGAAGCGGGCGCCGGCGCGATGGAGGTAGCGAGCGGCCGCCCCGCCCACGTTTCCGAAGCCCTGCATGGAGACGGTCGCACCCCGGATGTCGAGACCCATGACGTCGGTCGCCTCCATGGTGACCTCGGCCACGCCGAACCCGGCGACCAGCTCAGTGATGGCGACCCCTTCACTGGTCAGGCTGAGCGCGGCCCGGACTCGAGCCAGCCCGGCGCCGCCCTCGCTCTTGAAGCCGGCCTGCAGTGGATGGGTGAGCCCGATGACCTGGCAGGCGGCGACGATGTCGTCCTCTCGAGTGCCCAGGTCGGCGCCGGTTGCGTAGCGATCGGCGATGTCCGGCTTGATCGCTTCCAGGAACCGGCGAAGGACGTCCGGCGCCTGGGGCGATGCCGGGTCGCAGTCTATCCCTGACTTCGCGCCCCCGTAGGGGATGTCCAGGATGGCCATCTTGTACGACATGGTCCGAGCCAGGCCGGCAACCTCGGCGACCGTAACGCCGGGCCGCATCCGGATTCCACCCGAGCACATCCCACCGATCAGGCGGTCGATAACGAAGTAACCCCTGGCCGGAGTCAGCGGATCGCGCCACTCGGTGACGAGGTAAGGGGACGGTGCCGAGGGCACGGTCAAAAGACTCGGGCGCCCAGGGGAACATCGAGGTCGGGGTGGAGCAGGACGATGGCGCCCGCCTCGTCCGGCACGCCCAGGACCAGGACTTCCGATCTGACCGGTCCGACCTGGCGGGCCGGAAAGTTGGTGACGGCGACCACCAGCCGCCCGCGGAGATCCTCGGGCATGTAGTGGGTGGTCAGCTGGGCGCTCGACCGCCGCCTTCCGATGACCGGGCCGAAGTCGATGACCAGCCTGTAGGCGGGCTTACGCGCTTGTGGAAACGCTTCCGCCTCCGCGATTCGGCCAACGCGCATATCGACTTTCTCAAAGTCCGAGATGTCGATCCGGGCGTTGGCGTCCTCCAACGCAACTAGTGTAGTGTGCCGGAGCATGCCGCTGACGAGCCAGGAAATGCGCGATGTGTTTCCCATCGCGCGGCGGTACGCCTACCTTGACCACTCCTCGATCGCGCCTCTGGCGACCCCGGTCCGCACCACCATGGAGGTCTTCTTGAACCGCCAGTCAGAGGAGCCCTTCGACCTCGACCATTGGGAGCGGCTGCGGATCCAGGTGCGGGCACGGATCGCGGAGCTGGTCGGGGCGCGCCCCGAGGCAATCGCCTTCATCAAGAACACCACCGCCGGGCTGGGCCTGGTAGCCGCCGGGCTGGATTGGCGTGAGGGCGACAACATCGTTGGAGTAGCAGGCGAGTTCCCGGCCAATATCTACCCCTGGCTCGGCCTGAAGGATCGAGGCGTGACTCTGCGCCTCTGCCCGCACGACGCCGGCCGGGTGGACCCCAAGGCGCTGCTCGGTCTCTGCGACGACCGCACCCGGGTGGTGGCGATCAGCCTGGTGCAGTTCTGGAGCGGGTTCCGCAGTGATCTCAAGGCGCTCTCGACTGGCCTGCGCTCGACGAACACCCTGCTGGTGGTGGACGGCATACAGGCCGTCGGTGTGCTGCAGGTGCAGCTCGGACAGCTGGCGGTTGACGTGCTGGCCTGCGGTGCGCAGAAGTGGATGCTCGGCCCGACCGGGATCGGCTTTGCCTATCTCAGCCAGCGAGCCCTGGACCGCGTGCGGCCGGTGGTGATCGGGACCGATAGCGTCGTACACGACCGCGAGTATTTCGAATACGACCTTACCTTCAAGGCAGATGCGCGACGCTTCGAGGAAGCCGCTCCCAACTGGCCGGGAATCCTGGGCATGGGAGCTGCGGTCAACCTCTTGGTGCGCGCCGGGCTGGCCGCCGTGGAGACCGGGGCGCTCCGGCTCGCCGACCGCCTCCGCGATGAGCTCATAAGCCGGGGCTTCAGGCTGGTATTCAGACCGGAGCGGCAGGGAGAGAAGTCTGCGATCGTCTCTTTCCGTCATCCGCGGATGGTGCCAGCCGAGGTGCATCGGCGCCTCCACGATGCCGGGATCATTCTTTCCCTGCGAGGCGACTTCCTTCGGGCTTCCCCGCATTACTACAACAACGACGCGGACATCGACCGGTTGCTCGAGGCGCTTCCCCGATGAGCTGGTGGACGGAGCTAAGTGCCGAGCTGGGCCGGGAGACGCAGCCGGTCAACACCGTTGTGAGACTGATCATCCTGGAGCGCGGAATTCGGGGCGGGCTTCTCCTGTTGCTCAGCATTGCCCTGCTTACGGACAGTCAGCAAATCCTGGGGCTGGTCCGGCAGTGGGCATCCGCCCTGGACGTCGAGGCTGCCCCTGAGCTGACCCGGCGCCAGGGTTTCTTCCGCCAGATCCTCTTCAACGTCCTGTCCTGGGTCGGGGCGCTCGGCGGCCGGACGGTGGTCATGATCGCGATCGGGCTGATGGCGTTTTCCCTGCTCGAGCTGACCGAAGCGGTCGGCCTGGCCCGGCGCCGGCGCTGGGCAGAGTACCTGACCGTGATCGCCGGCTGCCTCGGCATCCCGTTCGAGGTCTTTGAGGTGATCCGCCGGCAGACGGTGCTGCGAATCAGCTTCCTCGTGATCAACGTGGCCATCGTGCTCTACCTGGCCTGGGCCAAGCACCTCTTTGGCCTCCGGGGCGGGCGGAGAACCGAAACGCTTAGCGCGTAGAGTCTGGCTGGAGTGGGATTCCCACCCCTGAAACGCCCAGCGGCTCGGCGTGCCGGGTCAGCATGCCGACCAGGAAGCCGAGAACGCGGTCAGCGGAAGATCCACTCGAGATGTTTGCCAGGAGGGCAGGTTCGGGAGTCCTGAACGCGCCCAGCGCACCGGCTCTTGCTGCTCGCGAAAAGGTCGGTGTCCCGGCCGGTGCGAAGGTGACGCGCACCGCGGCATAGCGGTCACCGGAGTGGACCAGTGTCAGCGGCTTCTTCCTTCGCACCTCCCAGGCGCGGATCTCCTGGCGGCTGATGCGTCGCTGCAGGGTGGTCAAGAACCGCTTTCCGCCAGGGTCCTTGCCGGCATATATGGCCACCTGCATGCGCACACTATACCGCCGGGATCAGGTCTTTCCCCAGGTCTCGAAAAAGCGCCGCATGGCGGCTCGCACGGGCTGCGGCGAGCGGCGCGGTTCGTCGGCGATGAACGCCTGCTGGGCTCGCTGTTCGCGCAGCTCGGCGCGGTTCTGTCGCCAGACCTCCCAGACCCGCTGCACCGCGGTCACGTTGGTGCCGATGGCCAGGATCCAGAGCGCGATGGTGAGCGTCGACCAGCTCGTGGGGAGTGGCTCCAGCAGCAACCCGGCGACGATGATCACCACCCGCTCAGGCCTTGCCAGGATACCCGCCTCGCATCTAAAGCCGAGACTCTGCGCCCGCGCCCGCACGTAGCTGACCAGAAAGGAGCCGGCCAGCGCGGTGAGGACGAGGATCGGCTCCAGCGTCAGATGATGGGCAAGGAAGTAGACCAGGATGCCGAGGTAGACGACGCCCTCCGAGTACCGGTCGACCGTCGAGTCGAGGAAGGCTCCATACCGGTAGACCTTGCCGGAGGCCCGGGCGAGGGCTCCGTCGAAGATGTCGAAAAGCCCGGCGAAGAGGAGCACGCATCCGCCCAGGAAGACCTGACCGATCGCGACGAGTCCGGCGCCGAGCGTGGTGATGGCTAGCCCGAAAAGGGTAAGCATGTTGGGGGTGATAGCTGAGTCGCGAAAGGTGCCCACGAATTTCTGCGTAAACATCAGTTCGGGCTCAGGGTGGGCTCGAGCCGCATCTGCGGCACAGGACGCGGCCGGGCCGATGCTTGCCGGTAGACATCCTGCACCTGGTCGATCACGCGTTCCCAGTCATACTGCTGGACCGTGCGCAGCCCTGCGACGCCGAGGTCGCGGCGCAGGGTAGGACCGTTGATCAGGGCCTCCAGCACCGTGGCGAGCTGCCGCTTGTTCTTGGGTTCCACCAGGAGCCCTTCCCGGCCGTGGGTCAGGACGTGCCGGAAGCCGGCGATGTCGGTTGCGACGATCGGCTTGCCCGAGGCCATCGCCTCGAGCAGGACGATGCCAAAGCTCTCATCACCGGTCGCCGGTGAGCAGAAGATGTCGGCGCTCGCGTAGTAGCGGGGCAGCTCATCCGATGACACGTAGCCGGCCGTGACCACGTCCTCCAGTTGCTTGCGGGCGATGAAATTGCCGTACCAGCGGCGAAGAGGCCCGTCGCCGACGATGATCAGCCGGATGGCCGGATAGCTTCGCTTGAGCTGGGCAAACGCGCGAAGCAGATAGCCAAGGCCTTTGCGATATTCCAGGCGGCCGACGAAAAGGATGTTGCACTTGCCGTCTGCGAACTCGGGGAGGGGTGGCTGGTTGCGGAAGCGCTGGACGTCGATCCCATTGGGGACCACCCGGTACTCGCCGGGAAAATAGTGCTCAACGAACTCTTTCGCAGGCACCGAGACGGCAATCCGGGCGTTCAGCCGGCGAACATACCGTTTCAGCAAGGGCTTGCCGTAGTAGTAGCCGACGTTGGAGCGGGCGAACGCGTGGAAGGTCCCGACGTTGACCGTCTGCGAGTAGCGGAGCGCGGTTACCGGGAGGACCGGCATCAGCGGCTCGTGGTAATGGATGACGTCGAAGTTTCCGTCTCGCACGTAGTGCTTGATCCGGTTGGTCAGATGGAAGCTGACGGTGATCCGGGCGACCGAGCCGTGCATCGGGATGGGAAAGGGCCGGCCGACCCTGACGAAGTCCGGATGGGTGTCCGCGTAGTCTGCGTCGGAGCAGGGCGCGAACACGGTGATGTCATGGCCACGCCGGCGCAGCCCGGCCGCCAGGTGGCGAACGTGCTCGGTGACCCCGCCCGGGTGCGCGTAGTCGTAGGCCGAGATCAGCGCGATCCTCATTGGCCGACGACAGCGCGAACGGCCAGGCGCCCGACCCTGGCCCAGTTACGGCCGATCCGGCGGAACTTCAGCTGAGCGATCCGCCGGTGGGTCATGAAGTCCCAGTACTCGCCGAACGCCTGGGTCTGGCTGGCCATGATGGCCTTCTTCATGTCCTCCGCGGTCGAGCCGGGAAAGCTGGTGTAACCGGTCCCAATCCCTTCCAGGTGGTGGCTGTCCGAGCAACCTACCTCAGGGAGATGGAAGCGGCCCTTATTCAGCCGATGGATCTTGGCCGCGCAGGTCCGCCCGGCGACCGACGGGTTGAAGGTCTCCACCGCATCGAAGTAGATCTCAGGCGAGGTATCTTTCATGATGCCGTCGAAGGAGCGGAAGCCGATGCTGCGGGTGAGCATCGAGAAGGGGTGAACCGCGATCGCCAGGCCACCCTGTTCGTGGATCCGGCCGATCGTCCAGTCGAGCGGCCGCCACATGGGGATTGGTTTCTCGATGAAGAGAGCCAGCAGGTGGCCGTGGAGGGTGGTGACCTCGGAGCCGGCAACCACGTCGAAGTCGTACTCGTTGGCGAGTTCGAGCGCCTCGTAGCTACCCGTCAGCCGGTCGTGATCCGTGATGGCAACCACGTCCAGGTCGGTGCGGTCACGGACATAGTCCAGCACCTCTCGCACCGTGGCGGTGCCATCGTTGAGCGAGGTGTGCATATGAAAGTCCGCTTTTCCCAAGAGGTCCTCCTTACTCTCCAACGGCGGCTTGCGCCGGCGGTGACGGGATGGTGACGGACGGGGAGATCTGCTTGTCCGGCCAGATCGGCTCGAGCACGTGCCACTGGTCCGGATACCTACTTATATAGCGTTCAAACGTCGCCAGGATCTGTTGCATGGCACTTCTGACGTCATTGTCATGGTTGTCACTGGGGGTCAGGAAGATGGGCGGCTCGCCGATCGCAATATAGCGGTCGTCAGGATCGCGCAGGCAGACGGCCGGCAGTATCGGAGCGCCGGTCTTCAGGGCCAGTTCCACCGGGCCGGTGGGAAAGGACGCCAGCCGGCCGAAGAAGGGGAACTGCCGGCCGGTCTTGAGGATGTCGCGGTCCATCGCCAGGACCACCAACCGGTGCTCCTTGAGCATCCGCAGGATGTCCCGCGCCCCCGTCCGGCTGAGCGGAACGATCTTCATGCCCATCCGCGAGCGAACCCGAAAGACGTGTTCGAATAGCCGCCGGGGTTCGATCTGTTCGACCATGATCCCGATCTCGCCGAACGAGGCCGCCCAGCTGGCTGCCGCCAGCTCCCAGGAACCCATGTGTGGTGCCACCACGATCACACCCTTGCCGGCCGCGATGGCGCGGTCCAGGTTCTCCCGCCCGATCGGGGTCAGCAGTGTGCCCAGTCTGACCCGGTCCATGCGCGGGATCTTGAAGAAATCGATCCAGGCTTTGGTGTAGTTCAGCCAGTTCTGCCAGGCGAGCTTGCGGATGGCCGGGCCGGCGAGCTCGGGACAGACGTGCTCCAGGTTGCGCTCCAGGGCTTTCCGCTGGCGGCCGAGCAGTGGGAATGCGAGGGTGCTGATCACCACGCCCAACGCGTAGGCGAGGCGCCGGGGCAACCGGGCGATGATGCCTTCGATCACCCGGAACCCGACGTAGGTGATCATGAGGGATCTAGAGCTGGTTGCATCGGCGGGGGACTGACCGGCCGCTGGTCGTTACGCCACACGCGCAGGAAGACCAGCCACTGGTCGGGTTCCCGCCGGATGATGCGCTCGAAAAACTGGACTATCCGCTCGGTGGTCACCTGGATGTCGTGCGCGGTGTCGCCGGTCCGGCTGACCTCGAGGGCGGCCTCGACCTCGGCCACGTACAGGTTGTCGGGCTGGCGCCGAAGCCATACCGGGATGATAGGAACACCCGTCTTGAGGGCGATCGCCGCCGGCCCGGCGGGAAGGGTGGCCGGCCGGTTGAAGAACGTCACATTTACGCCCCGGTCGCCGGTGTACAGGTCCGAGGCCAGGGCCACGAGCTCGTTACGGGCCAGCGCCTTGATGATGTTGCGCAGGCTCCCGGCCAGCGGTATGATCCCCATCCCGATCCGTTTGCGGGATGTGATCACCAGGTCGTTGATCCCGCCGGCGCGGAGCTCGTTGACCACCGCGTTGATCGGGTATCCGTAAACCGCCGAGGCGGCGGCCAGCATGTCCCAGTTGCCGATATGGGCGGTCACCACGATGGCACCCTTGCCGCCGGCGAGGGCTCGGTCGATGTGCTCGATCCCTTCCGGCCGGACCATCCGCCGTATCTCCTCGGGGGATAGCGAGTACATCAGCATGAAGTCGGCGATCATCTTGAAATAGTTGCCGAAGGCGTGGCGGGCGGTCCGTTTCGCCAGCGGATCGTTCCAGGGCACGCCCAGCACCTGGCCGTAGTTCTCGTAGGCGATCCGGCGCCGGCGCGGCATCAGATAAAAGGCGCAGCGGCCGGTCAGCGCCGCCAGCGGATAGCGCAGCCGTGGCGGCAGTGTCCGGATGATCCAGTTCCCCAGCCGAAACAGGGGCACCAGGATCATCGGCGGTGGCCTGCCTCCTTGCTCGCGGTCGACGCCGGCACCGCGCCCGGGGCGGGCATTTCGCCGTTCAGCGTTGTCCCGGCTATGAAGGCCTCGGTCAGCCGGTGGGCCACCGAGTCCGTGTACTGCGTGGGAGGTGATTTCATGAAGTAGGCCGACGGGCCGTCGAGCGCGCCGGCCAGCTTGCGGTCCAGGGCGAGCTTACAACAGCGGACGGCGTCGATCACGACGCCGGCGCTATTCGGAGAGTCCCAGACCTCCAGCTTGAGCTCGACGTTGAGGGGCACATCCCCGAAGGAGCGGCCTTCCATGCGGATGTAGGCCCACTTGCGGTCGCCCAACCAGGGCACATAGTCCGATGGCCCGATATGGATGTTGTCGTCGCCGATCTCTCGCTTGAGCTGCGACTTGACGCTGTTCGTCTTGGAGATCTTCTTGGAGGTCAGCCGCTCACGTTCGAGCATGTTCAGGAAGTCGGTGTTTCCGCCAAAGTTCAGCTGATAGGTCCGTTCCAGCCGGACGCCGCGGTCCTCGAACAGCCGGGTCAGGACCCGGTGCACGATGGTGGCGCCCACCTGGGACTTGATGTCGTCGCCGATGATCGGAATGCCACGCTTTTCGAAGCGGCCGCGCCAGTAAGGCTCGCGGGCAAGGAATACCGGCATGCAATTGACGAAGGCGCAGCCGGCGTCGAGGACCTGCTCGGCGTACCACTTCACGGCTTCCTCGCTGCCGACCGGAAGGTAGTTCACGACGACGTCGGTCCGGGTCTGTTTCAGGATGCCGACGATATCAGCGGTCGGCCCCGGGGCCTTGGTGATGATCTGTGAGAGGTACTTCCCCAGCCCGTCATGGGTCATGCCGCGCTCCACCTTGATACCCAGGTGAGGCACGTCGGCGAACTTAACGGTGTTGTTGTGTCCGGCGAAAATCGCGTCGGACAGGTCCTTGCCGACCTTGTCCTTGTCGATGTCGAATGCAGCGGAGAACTCGATGTCCCGGATGTGGTAGCCGCCCAGCTCGGCGTGCATGATTCCCGGGATCTCCGACCCGGGCTTGGCATCCCGGTAGTACTGCACTCCCTGCACCAGGGAGGACGCGCAGTTGCCCACCCCCAGGACAGCCACCCGGACCTTGCGGCGGGACCGGGAATCAGGGCGCGCAGCCCGTTTCTTGACGG
>VBDY01000220.1:0-1521 GCA_005882775.1 Chloroflexota bacterium
AGGAGGAGTAAAAACCATGCAAACGGCATTAACGCTTCGCAGATTTTCGATCAACTCGATTGCGGCAACGTTCGCTGTGATTCTGGCCGTGACGGCGGGCGGCGTCGGTGGCTACTGGCTGAAGAGCGAGGTGTCGTCGAGCGCGACGAAGGCAGCTCCCGTCCAGGTGGCTGCGCAGGCGGGCAACACCAGCTCAGCTAGCTCACCCAATCTCGATCACTACCTGGATCACTAGCGCCATTCGTGAGAACGGGCCGGAGCCGGCGCTCCGGCCTGTCTAACCCGGCGGACGATCGCTCTCGCGGCCGGTCAAGAAGTAGGTCGTCATCGGTCCCTTACCTTTGATCTCGATCTGACCCCGGCACTCGAACCTGTGAGTCATGGACAGCCGACGGTAGGTTTCCTCGGTCACCTGAATCCGACCCGCTGCACCGCTCGACTCCATACGGCTGGCGGTGTTGACGGTATCGCTCCAGACGTCATACGTGAATCGGTGACGGCCGACCACGGCTGCCATTGCCGGGCCGCTGTTGACGCCGATGCGAAAGGCGACGGCCCATCCGTGCTGCTGGTTGAGGGCGTTGACCCTGTCCAGCATATCGAGGGCCATGTCGGCGATGGCCTGGGCGTGGTCGGGTCTGGGTACCGGCAGCCCGCCCACCACGAGATAGGAGTCGCCCATGGTGCGAATGGGCCGAACATCATGTTGCTGAGCCAACTCATCGAATGTGCTCAGGAACTCATTGAGAACGGCAACGGTGACGTCCGGGGGCTCCGCGGCGGAACGCTCCGTGAATCCGACCATGTCCGCGAAAAGCACGCTGACGTCATCGAACCGGTCTGCGATCGGATACTCCTGGCGTTTGAGCCGCTCGGCGATCTCCGGTGGAAGAACGTTGAGGAGCAGCCGCTCGGATCGCCGCATGGCCTCGTCACGCTGGATCCTGAAGTAGGCCAGGACGAGTGTGACGATCCCAGCCACGCCGCACAGGTTGAATAGGAAAAGCGCGGTCTGCGCGCCGGAGGGCAACGGTGGAATCGAGCGAGCCAGCGGCGCTTCAACCACGGCGGACACGGCAGTCACCGCCACAAATGCGACCAGCCAGGCCCATCCCGCCCGAGGACCGAAGAAAACGAGAGCGCTGAGGGGAGCAAGAAATGACCAGGTGATGACCGCGCTGCCCTTGACATAGCCACCAAGGCTCGCTTGAAGCACAGCAGGCAGCAACAAGATGAGAAGCAAGATCAGCTCGCGCAGCCGCCCAATCTCGCGGCTGCGGATCAGTCGTATTCCAACCAGAGCCGCCACCACGGCGAAGGCGCCCGGGAAGCCCCCCGATAGAGGACGGCCCAGCAGGGCATACGCGATGGCCCACAAAAGCCCAGCCACGGCCCCCGAAGCCGTGACGAGAAGGAACAATCCAGACGCCAGACGGTCGTCGTCGTGCCCGCCGGGTTTGGCGGCCAATTCAGCCGCGCGGCGCGCCCATCGTGAGGCAGCGGCCAGCATGCTCGCGATGT
>VBDY01000220.1:1532-3748 GCA_005882775.1 Chloroflexota bacterium
GCTACGATGGCCGCCCCGACGGCCGTGATGACTGCCACCACCCAGATCGCGGCGACAAGCCCGAAGAGGTCGGCGACCGCGCCGGACAGCAGCGCGCCGGCCACGAATCCCGCATCGCGCCACAACCGGTAGACTCCGACCGCCGATGCACGCCAGGCTGGATGGGACACGTCGCCGACTGTCGCCAGCAACGTGGGATAGACCATGGCGGTGCCAATACCCAGGCCGATCGCTCCGATTGCCCAGACAGCAAAGCCCTGGCCCAACGCGATCAGGCCGAGCGAGCCCGCCTGGACGGCCAGCCCCCAGCCGATCAGTCCCTTGCGGCCGATTCGATCGGATAGGGCGCCTGTGCCTAACTGGCCCACTCCCCAGACGAGCGGGTACAGCGCGACCAGGACGCCAGTTTGCGCCAGCGACAGGCCTCGCTGGGTAAACAAAAGCGGGAATAGCCCCCAGGCCATGCCGTCATTGAGGTTATTCGTCAGACCGGCTGCGCAACTGGCGGAAAGCGCTCGCTCGCGAAGGCTCGTTTCGATGAAGATCTGGCGCATAGAGATCCTCGGCTGACCGCTCCTACCGCCAGTCGCATCACCCTCGAAGCGGGCGTGGCCGCGCGTCTCGCGCACCAAGAAAACTGAGAGACCCAATCCGAGACCCGCGTATGCCACGCCAAAGAAGAACGGTTGCGGGCGAAGGCCGGCGTGTTGGGCGACGAACCCGGTCAGGTAGGCGGTCACCGCCAGTGCGCCGTAGCCCGCGGCCTCGTTCAAGCCCATAGCCAGGCCTCGCCGCACAGGACCAACGAGATCGATCTTCATGTTGACCGTCATCGACCAGGCGAGACCCTGGTTGATCCCGAGAAGGACGTTGGCCAGGATCACCCAGCCCCAATTGGGAGCCCAGATCAGCAGGAGCGGCACGGGCAAAGCCGCCAGCCAGCCGGCGACGAGGACCGGCTTGCGACCAAAGCGATCAGACAGTGGCCCGGCGGCGAAGTTGGTGAGGGCCTTGGTCAGGCCGAAGGCAACGATGAAGGTTAGCGCCGCCGTCACCGCCGTGAGGTGGAAGACGTGCGTGGCGAGCAGCGGCAAAACCGTCCGCTCCTGCCCGAGCATGCCGCCGACCAGGGCGTTGACGCCGACAAGGAGGCTGAACTGAGCGAGGTTTGCCCGGAGTCCGAGCGCGATCGCTCGCGGACTCGGTGCGGCCGCGGTCATCCGATGGCTACAGGCCGATCAGCGCTCCGCCAGGCATCGAAGCCGCCGTCAAGGACCGCCAGGCTCTCGCGTCCCTGTGCCTCGAGCAGGCTGGCGGCGGTCATCGCTCGCTCACCATGACCGCAGTAGATGGTGAGCGGGCCGGCCGGAATGGCGCCGGCCGAGGCCAGAACGCTCCCGAGCTCCAGGTGTTGCGCACCGGGGATGTGCCCGCCAGCCCACTCGCTCGCCTGACGGACATCAAGGGGCACGCCCTGCGGCTCGTCGCTGACCTGGCGAATTGCAATCGTCGACACGGGCAACTCCGCCGCCCGCCAGGCCGCAATGCCGCACTCCAGCTCGCCGACCAAGTTTTCGTATCCGATCTTCAAGCATTGCTCGACGAGATCGCGCGCGTCCTGGTCCGCAGCCCGGACAAAAAGCAGTGGCCGGTCAGCCTGCACGATCCAGCCCAGCCAGGAGGCAAACGCCGGACGCAGGGCAATCGATAGGGAGCCGGGGATGTGGCCGCCGGCAAAATCCACCAGCGGTCGGACGTCGATCGCGATCGCGCCCGCCGCCTGGTGGCGGCGAAAGTCTTCGGCGGAGAGTCGCGCGAGCTCGGGCGGGTTGACGCCATACAGCCGGGCTCCGCGCTGGTTCACCGTCCGCAAACGAAGGAAGTAGGGCGGGTAGGTGCCCAGGCCGCTGAGGAACGTCCGTACGAACACACCTTCATTGGCTGCGCTGAAGAGCAGATTCTGGTTCCGCTCTTTCCCGAGCGTCGTCGTCCGCTGCCCGCCGACGCCCGCGGAACAGAAAGAGCCGGCACCATGCGTGGGATACACCGGTAGATCGTCCGGTAGGTTGGTGAGAGGCTTATGAGCTGATCTGTAGAGGTCGTGGGCCAGGGGTTCCGTCTGCTCGGGGCCGATCAGGTCGGGACGAGCTGCTCCGCCAGGGAGGACGGCTCCGCCACTGAACAGCGCCAGCGGCTTTGGGCCATCAAGGAGCAGA
>VBDY01000098.1 GCA_005882775.1 Chloroflexota bacterium
CCCCATCGGCCGTCGAATCCCAGGGCTGCGGCGGCTGGTGCAGAGTCATGCGATCTCCGATCCGGACGGTGTGCGGCTGCCAACTTTCGACGGAATGGCCGAGCTCTGGTTCGACGACATCGCGGGGCTTAGAGCCGCCCGGCAATCCCCCCAGTGGCGAGCCTCCAGCGAAGACGAGGCCAACTTTATCGACGGGGCGCGCACCGCTCTGTTCCTGACAGAGGAGCGCGAAATAGCGGTCGACTAAGTGTCCCCCACCCCGACCCTCCCCAGAGGGGAGGGAAAGATGGGCCCCCCCTCCCCGAAGAGGGGAGAGGGTGATTGCCGTCGATCCGGGATCTGACTTAGCGGAGCGAGATCGCGACCTGCTCGAGGTGGTCCATCGATTCCTGCATGCCGCCCTCCATGCCGGAGTTGATCACGGCATCGCGAGACTCCCGGTCCGGAAGCTCCATGAGGATGGTCAGGGTGGTGCGACCGTCCTTCTCGGCGAAGATGTGCGTGACGACTGCCTCGCCTTCGGGCGCGCCCTCGTAGACCTCGGTCGTTACCAGGCGCTCGTCCGGGACGATCTCCCGATACTCGCCGTGGAAGGCGACCTCGAAGCCGCCGTTTGCCGTCATCACGTAGCGCCAGCGTCCACCGACCCGCAGGTCGACCTCGGCGCTTGTCACCTCGCCCCTGTCTCCGCTCCACCAGCGCTTGATCAGCTCGGGCGTCGTATACGCCTTGTAGACCAGCTGCCTGGGCGCGGCGAATTCGCGCGTGATTTGGATCTGCCTGTCTGTCGGGAGAGTCACCACCGCCGTACGGCTACTCGTCATTGCCACGATTGTCCTCCTTGGTTTCCTTGAGTTCTTCCAACACCACATCCAGCCGATCGAAGCGCCGCGACCATGACCGCTCGTAGGTCTTGACCCAGTCGTGGATGGGCTTGAGCGGATGACCGTTGAGCGAATACATCCGTTGCCGCCCCCTATCACGCACGTCGACGAGACCGACTTCCCTGAGCACCCGCAGGTGCTTGGACACCAGAGGCTGCCGCAGGCGGAGCAGCCTGACCAGGTCGTTTACGGGCCGTTCCCCGGCCGAGAGGACATCCAGGATCTGCCTCCGGCGGGGCTCGGCCACCGCGTTGAACGCATCCGTCGTAGTGGCTGCTCTTGCCATGCCAACATTATATACCGATATGGGCATATGTCAAGCAGAGGGTAGGGAAAGCCCCCACTGCGACCCTTCCCCCAGAGGGGGAGGGAGACTAACATCGGGTGCATGGTGAGCGATAACAAATCGGGCGAGGAGAAGTCGCGCAAGGACCAGCCAGAATCGGAACCACAGGCCGACATCCAGGCCGACGAGGCAGGCAAGGTCGGCGGGGCCGATATCAAGATTGGCGGTGACAGCGGGCCCGGCGGCCCAGACATCAAGACCGACAGCTAAGACAGAGCCTAGCCCGAGCCCTTGATCGACGCGAGGGGGCGCAGCTCGTGCTCGACGGTGGCCAGCCCGGCCCGGGTGACGGCCTCGACCACCTCGCGCGATGACTTGTAGACGTCCTTCGATTCGTCGATGGGGACGACCCCGTCGGTGTTGACCACGATTCCGGCGTCGCGATAGGCGGCGTTGACGTCGGCCTGGGTGAAGGCCTTGCGCGCAGCCCCTCGCGACATGCGGCGGCCGGCGCCGTGGTTGACGGAGTAGCCGCTCGCCGAAGCGCCAGGCAGTGCCCGCAGGATGAAACTGGCGTCGCGGTTCGAGCCGGGGATCAGGATCGGATGCCCGTGCTCGGCCCACTGCGTGCCGGCGAGCGCGCCGTGCCCTGCCGGAAAAGCGCGGGTGGCACCCTTGCGGTGGACATGCACCCATCCAAACTCCGGGTGCTGTTCGCGCTGGACCAGGTTGTGGGAGATCTCGTAGACGAGTCGCAGCGGCTTGTGAAAGACCTCCTCGAAGGCCAGCGCGAGCTGCTCGAACATGGCAAGCCTATTCACGATGGCGAAGTTCGCTCCGGCAGCCACCGCGTTGAGATAGCCGGCGTAGTGCGGCGAGTCCGGGGTGAAGTAGCCGAGGTCGAGGGCCTTGATGGCCGGGTTCTGCGCCCGGGCCAGTTGGAAGTAGTTCGTGGCCAGCCCGTGGCCGAAGCCGCGACTGCCCGAGTGCATCTGCACGTAGAGGTTGCCGTTGCCAACGTTCTCCTGGAGCTCGATGAAATGGTTGCCACCGCCCAGGGTGCCGAGCTGAGGCACGCCTCGCTCGGGCCGGCCCGGCCCGCCCCAGGGCGGCTGCCAATCGTCGCTGACCGGGATCACGTCGCGCTCGGTATTGCCGCGGTCGACGGGTGAGTCGTATCGCTCGGCATAGAACGCGGCACCGCCACGGATGATGTCCTCGAAGTCCACTCGTGACAGATCCTTGAGCTTCGTGCGGCTGACCCGACCTGGCCCGAGCGCAATGCGACGCGTTACCTCGCGGTTGAAACGCAGCCGGCTCTCCGGAGTCGCGGCGTTTGCGGGTACATCGCTGGAGGCGCTGACCATCCCGCAGCCAATATCAAAGCCCACCGGACCCATTGCGACAGCGCCCGTGTCGGCGTCGGTAAGGAGCACGGTGCCGATCGGGACACCGTAGCCGTGGTGGACGTCGGGAGTGATCGCGACCAGCTTGACGCCGGGAAAACGTGTGGCGTTGACGATCTGCGGGTAGATTGATTCCTCGACCGCGTCGAGCAGCGCCGGTGTGAGGAAGAGCCGGACCGGGACATCGCCGGTGTCTTCGGTGCGAAGGGTGTAAAAGCCCTTGCCCGAATCTCGGGTTTGATCCTTCCAGCTCACCGCAGTATCCCGAGCTCTACCCTACCCTCCACGCCGGGGGAGGAGACGTTGATGCTACTGCTGGGGCTTAGGAGCTCGGCTGTAAGGTGAGCGCGGCTGGACCTCGGCCCCCAGCTTTGCCAGCGCGGCATCGGGGAGGCCGACGTGCTTGCTCAAGCGGACGACGTGCTCGACCGGCACAAACACACGGTGACCGCCGGCGTACTCGAGGTGGAAATACTCCTGCTTGGTGCCGTCGGTAGCCTCAAGCTGGCGCAAACCCACGTATCGACTGATCCCGTGTGTGGCGTGCACGACGAGCTCGCCGGGTACGAATGGAGAGGCGAACCCTGCTGACAACCTACATACAGTGTACTGTGTCGGGTGCCCATGCGCCGAGATGACTTACGGAACGTCGCAATCATCGCGCACGTTGACCACGGGAAGACCACCCTGGTTGACGCGCTTTTGAAGCAGTCGCACGTATTCGCGGCACACGAGCAGGTGGGCGAGCTGATCATGGACTCGAACGTCCTGGAGCGCGAAAAGGGCATCACCATCCTGGCCAAGACCACATCAATCCGTTACAAGGGCGTCAAGATCAACATCATCGACACACCCGGCCACGCCGACTTTGGCGGCGAGGTGGAACGGGTGCTGGGGATGGCCGATGGATGTCTCCTCCTGGTGGACGCCCTGGAGGGACCCATGCCACAGACGCGCGTCGTGCTGCGCCAGGCGCTCGCGCTCGGGCTTGCCCCGATCATCGTCATCAACAAGATCGACCGGGTCAACGCACGGCCGGCCGAGACAGTCGAAGCGACCCACGACCTCTTGCTGGAGCTGGCTCAGCATGCCGACCAGCTGAACGCCCCGGTCATTTACACGAATGCGCGAGAGGGTACCGCGACATCCGACCTCCGTCATCCCGGAACCACTCTCGAGCCTCTCCTCGATGCGCTGCTGGCGCACATCCCGGCGCCGCTCGCTGACACAGCCGGGTCATTGCAGCTCCTGGTCAGCAATCTCGACCACGACAACTACAGCGGACGGCTGGCCATCGGCCGGATCCGTCGAGGTCGGATCCGACCGGGGCAGGAGGTGGTCGTCATCTCAGACGGCGGTATCGGACCGCGGCAGCGAGTTGCGACCGTCCTTACCGTCGAAGCGCTGCAACGCAAACCCGCCGAGGAAGCCACGGCGGGGGAGATCGTCTATCTCACCGGCCTGGAGGATGTCGCAGTCGGGGACACGGTCGCGGATGCGGACAACCCCGAGCCACTACCGCGTCTCGAGGTGGGTGAACCCACGCTGCGCATGCAGTTTTCGGTCAACCAGTCTCCATTCGCCGGGCGCGAGGCAACCGTAAGCAGCACTTCACGGCAGCTGCGGGCGCGATTGGCCAGGGAATTAGAGACGAACGTGGCGCTCCGGGTGGCGGACGGGCCCACCGCCGACATCTTCGAGGTGAGCGGCCGCGGCGAGCTGCACCTGTCCATCCTGATCGAGACCATGCGCCGCGAGGGCTTCGAGTTCGAGGTGTCGCGGCCGGCGGTGATCATGCGCGACGTGGATGGACACCGTGAGGAACCATTTGAAGAATGCATCATCGACTGCGGGCTGGACGCGGTGGGGACCATCACAGAGGCGCTGGGCTCGCGCGGAGCCCAGCTGCAGTCGATGCGGACCGACGCGGGAAGCGGCGCACGCCTGACCTACCTGGCGCCGACCCGCGCCCTGATTGGGCTGCGCAGCCAGATCCTGACGCTCACCCGGGGGACCGGAGTGATGGCCACCCGATTGGTGGGGTGGCAGCCATGGCGCACCCTGCCTCCGCGGACGCGCAACGGTGTGTTGACCGCCAGCCAGACGGGGATGTCGGTCGCATATGGACTGCAGGGTGTACAGGAGCGCGGCCAGCCGTTCATCGGCCCCGGGGTCGCGGTGTACCAGGGGATGATCATCGGACTCAACCGCCGGACGGGAGACATCGACGTCAATCCCACCAAGCAGAAGCAGAAGACCAACATGCGCGCCTCCACGGAGGATGCCACGGTGAAGCTGGTACCGCCTCGCCAGATGTCACTCGAAGAGTGCCTTGACTTCATCGAAGACGACGAGCTGGTCGAGGTGACCCCCAAGGGGATCCGAATGCGGAAGCGGGAATTGATCGCCAGCAATCGGATCAAGATCCGGAAGAGGGAGATCTCCTAGCAGCCATTCGGGCTCCCGCGTAGTTGCCCAAGACGGGTGACCGCCAGGGCATCAGGATCAATGTGCTACAATGTGCAACATGGCAAAAGCCGGTATCCGTGAAGTGCGTCAGAACGCGAGCGCGCTTATTCGGAGAGTAATTGCGGGCGAGACGATCGAGGTAACTGACCGTGGGCGCCCGGTTGCGCGAATCGTGCCGCTGCATGGGCGGGATGTCCTGACACAGATGATGAGTGAGGGGCGGGCGAGCCAGGCAACAGGCGACCTCCTGGAAGTAAAGACGGTCCAACCCATCAAAGGGAAGCCTCGCCTTTCCGACGTGCTGGCGCAGATGCGGGCCGATGAGCGCTGATATTGCTTATTTAGACACCTCCGCGGTGGTCAAGCTACTCATGCGGGAACCCGAGACCGTTGCTCTAAGGGGTCGGTTGCAGCACTGGCAAAGGCGAACATCGGCCGCCCTCCTGCGGGTCGAACTGCTGCGGGCAGTCAAACGGGCTGGAATGCCCCGCCTGATGACGCAGGCGCGCCGCCAATTGGCGACTATCCACCTCATCCGTCTCGATGACGAACTCCTTGAAAGAGCTGCCGAGCTCGAGCCGGCCAGCATTCGGTCTCTCGACGCAATCCACCTTGCTGCGGCCCTGAGTCTCGGCGCCGACCTCGCGGCGGTGGTCACGTACGACAACCGCATGCTTACCGCTGCTCAGGCGATTGGCCTGCCGGTGGTCACGCCACGCTGATCCAGTTGCATATCGCCTAAGAGGATGGACGAGCGGCTGACCCAGTCGATCAAATGGATGTGGTCGCTCGGCGACTACAACGAACTGGCCCGGCGCCTCGAGCCGTGCGCTGTGGCCCTCGCGGATGCCTGCGAAATCGCCGGAGGAATGCAAGTACTGGACGTGGCTGCCGGCAACGGCAATTTCGCCATCGCCGCGGCTCGGAGAGGCGCTCGGGTAACCGCCTCCGACCTGACCCCGCGAATGATTGAGCTTGGTCGCCAAAGGACGGCCGGGGAGGGGCTGGCGATCGAGTGGAAGGAGGCGAGGGTCGATGAGTTGCCGTTCGAGGCCGGCCGGTTCGATGTGGTCGCGTCGGTGTTCGGAGCCCAGTTCGCGTTGCAGCCCGATCGCGTGGCGCCGGAGCTATTTAAAGTGGCTCGGCCTGGCGGCGTGGTCGCGATGGCGAACTACTCTCGGAAAGGCTTCCTGGGTGAGATGGGTCAGTTGCTCGAGAGCTTGAGACCGCCATCCGCTGCCGAAACGCATTCGCCGTTTGAATGGGGGGACCCTGATGAGGTCCGGCGTCGCTTCGACGGCCTGGCTTCCTCGGTTCACACTGAGGAGAGGACAGCATCGTTTGACTTCGATTCGCTCGAGGCGGGCTGGGAGTTCTGGGAACGGACGAACGGTCCGCAGAACGCGATGAAGGCGATGATGCCGGCGGAGGCCTACGCCGCATTCGTGCGGCAGGAGCTTGATCTGATGCGATCCTTGAATCGAGCAGACGGTGGCCGGCTCCGGCTCGAGTGGGACTGGCTACTCGTGGTTGCCCGCAGGGCAGGATCTGGCTGATCCTCCTCAACGCTTGGAGCGGTGCTGGTCGACTGCCTCCTGGGGGATCTCGGCGGCGCGGGCGCCGCCCACCCGGAGAAAAACGCTGGGCGCGATCAGGGCGAACCGGCCGCCGATCAATCCCATCACTGGAGCCACCGTGACCTCGGCCCTGTCCTGTTGAATCGCACGCACGACCGCCTCGGCCACGCGGCCCGGCGGGACCTCGAACGGACTGTGCTGCCCGGACTCGGCCCACATACCGGCCTGGCTGACGTAGGAAGGACTGATCAGAGATGCGCCAACACCTGTCCCGCGGAGCTCGAGCCTCAGGGAGTGACCGAAGCCCCGAAGGCCAAACTTGGTCGCGTTGTAGATCGAGTTTCGAAGACCAGGGATCTGGCCGGCGAGTGACGCCATCAGCACCACGTGGCCGGAGCCACATTCGATCATGCCGGGCAGTAGCAGGCGGGTGAGCACGATGGCAGCCCGGAGATTGACGTCGAGGCCGCGGTCGATATGGCTCACTTCCAGGTCGGTCAGCCGGCCGCTCACAGGTACGCCCGCGTTGGCGATCAGGATGTCGACAGCGCCGGCCTCGGCCGCCAGCCGTTCGGCCTCGCCTCGGCGGGCGAGGTCGGCGACCACCACCCGGGAGCCACCCAGCTCGGCTGCCAGCTTCTGTAACTCCGACTCCCGGCGGGCGCTGAGTACGAACCGCACGCCCTCCCGGTGCAGCCGGCGCGCGATGATGGGGCCGAGCCCGGACGAAGCGCCGGTCAAAAGGGC
>VBDY01000221.1 GCA_005882775.1 Chloroflexota bacterium
TGCAGTGAGCGCGCCTGCGGTCGTCGCCACACTGTCCGCCAGCCACAGCTCGAACGTCACCGTTTCCGCGCCGGCCGCCGGTGCGGAGCAGATCGCGCACAACCGGTCTGAGGCGGGCCTCGGTGCGTCGAACTCGGTCGGTGGCGAGCAGATCGCTCACAACCGGTCAGAGCAAAACCTCTAATCAAGTCCTGAGGCGATGGCGAGGCCAGCATCTCGCCATCGCCTGACTGTTACTGAAACCGACGGCGGTCAGGACCGCGGTGCGAGTCCAACACAAGTCGGAATGTGACGAGTGTGCAGCAAGGTGGATATCGGGAGCCGTCGATTGCCCCTTTTATGCACACTCATTGCCTGAGTTGAGTCCGACCCTGGTCATTCGTCCGCATCGTTCGGGCTACGTGTTTGCAGCCGTCGTCTTTTTGCTCGGCGCGATCGCTCGGCCATTGCTCAGGCGCTTGGCAGCATCAGAAGCCAGAGCGACCTGATCGTTGCATGGCTCGTTTTCGGAGCTCTCGCTCTTTACGTGATCAGCGAGCTGCTCGGCACAGCCGTACCGAAGGTCGTGGTCGATGGCGAAACCGTGGAGGTGCGTAATCGCCTGGGTCGCCACCGGCGGTTCGCACGATCGGAGGTCAGCCACGGCGCAATGAGATCGATTTTCGCCCCAAGGCGCTACGGCAACAGCAGAACGAATGCGTTCTTGCTCGTCAGCAAAGACGGTCTAGATCAATTGGCGTCGCGGATCTAAGGCCGGCTCTCACCGGGCTTGCGAAGCCAGTACAACGAGAGAAGGTAGACCGGCACCATCAGGACGGCCATTACCGCGACCACCATCGGGTTTCCGGTCGCCACAAACCACGAAGCCAGAAAGCCCGCCGTGGCCGCGCCTCCGCCGAACACGGCCAGCTCGCGAGAATGCGGCCGGCCACGCGCCAGCATGAGCCCCAAGACATACAGGATTCCGCCGTAGACGCACAAGGCTCCGAGCAGAAGCAGCAACCCCCCGAGGCGGTCGGCTGGGGTACCCGGAATCCTGACCAGATTCAGCAGACCCAGTCCAACGCACAGGCCACCGATCGCCTGCATGATCCCGGCTGCCCGGCGAACGGGCAACGGGAGCACGCCGATTCGGGTCTGGACCGGTGGGACCGCGATTCCGTCTGGCGCTGGGGCCACGTCAGGCACCACACGCACGCCCAGGAAGTCCGCATACCGGTTCATCTCGGAAGCAGAGAGGAGAGACGTCCAGACCGAAATCTTCCCGGTCTCGACGGTGACCTCCAAAACCGCGGTGCGGTCGAAGACCTTGCGCTCAAAACGACCAAGCCAGTCGGTGGCGACCTTGCCGACGTGGAGGTCGTCCGCAAAAAGGCCTCCGAATCGGATCTCGCGCAACTGGCCAACCAGCTGGATTGAATAAAACACCAGGCCTACGGCGGCGATGCCTCCGAAGATCGGCGGCGAGATGTAGACCGCGAGAGCAACAAGGCCGGCGAGCAGCACAGCTGCGACGACAGACGTGACCACGATCGCCGTCGTTACGGTCCGCGGATCTTCGTGCACATAGAGGAGCTCTTTCGGTTGATGCAGGATTCCGCAGGGCGGCAGGTTTGAGGCGGGGATCGTGGCGTCAGGATTGATCTTCTCAACCGGGCCCACGGAGCCGACCTCCGCGCCGGCTGCCGCGCGCAGCCCCGCCCGGGCGGTCACCAGCTGGTACTGACCGATGCCGGCCCCCACCAAGCAGATGAGGGCGAAAAGAGATGGGATGGCTATCAAACCGTTGAGGTTCAGGTTGGGATCGAGCGTACCACCTTGCCGCTCCAGACCTCGACGTCGACCACGTCGCCAGTGCTCGGATTCGGATAGTCAAGCGCGACCAGATAGTCGCCGCCAGAGGTGAGCGGCGTCAGGTGGAGCGTGGCATAGGTGCTGTGGCGTTCCACGCTCGTCACGCGCGCGGAGGTCTGAAGCCGGCAGGTCGACGTCGTAGGCGCGGCTTGAGTACACGTGGGAGCGGCCTGATAGCGCCTCATTGCGTCCTGCGCGCCGAACTGGGCATAGATCATCAGCATCGATCCACCGAGCAGGACCACCCCCAGCCCCACACCCCAGGCGCGGGTGTTCTTGGCGGACCTTACGTCCCGGCGGCGCTGGTCGACCGGACGGTCTACGGGCGCCGTGAGGCTGATCCCGGCCTGGCCGCAGAAGACAGCAATGTCGTCCGCCTTGAACCTGAGGATCTGGACGGTCAACAGCTGCGCTCCGGACGAGGCGCTGAACACCCAGCTTCCGCCGACGAGCGTGCAGGTGGCGATTTCTGAAAGTGCGAGCCGCCTCTGGCGCCAGCGGGCCCGGTAGATGATCTCGGCGCCCTCGGTACTCAGACTCACCGGCGACAGGAGATTGAGCACGGCAAAGAGCTGGGCCGCCATCACCAGAGCCACCAGGAACAAGAACTTCGGCTGCCCGAGCAGGAAAGCTGAAATCGTGAAGGCGACATCCATGCCGGCGGACGCCGCACCGATCCCCGCCGCGGCCGTCCGCGAGCCTCTGATCGTCATCGAGCCGCGATCATCCACCAGCGGGCGGCGTTTTCAACCGCGTAAGAGTTGGGCTGGTGTCAGATCGAGCAACCTATCGGCGCTAGCGCATGCGAACAGCCACGGTCTGGATCGAGTTGTTGCCGTAACCGAGCCGGTTCCAGCCCGCTTGCGCGGGTTGCGTGTGACCGCTCGAGTCGGTGGCGCGCGAGCGGATCCGAATTTCGCCAGGTCGCTCGATACGCGTCACCAGCCGCCAACGCGTCCAGGCGTAGCGAGCAGGTTGTCCGAGGAGTTCGGCCTCGGACCAGTCTCCGTCGCCGACCGCAAGATCGACTCGCACGATCGGACCGCTTCCGGACCAGGCCAAACCCTGGATGGTCAGGTCGCCGGTATCCACGGTCGCGCCCTCTTCGGGATCGGTGATCAATGAGCGCACACGCATGAAGCTGACGGGCGCGCCGTTCTCGTACACGTACCGCTGAACCTGGTAATAGCCGCGTGACGGCTGATCGCTGACCTCGATCTCGGTCAGCCACTTGACCGACGTCACCGCGTAGCAGGACGGGACCAGCACCCGGAGCGGCCGACCGTGCTGCGCCGGAAGGCGTTCGCCGTTCATCTCATACGCGAGCAGAACGGGGCTCGCGCGGGCTTGATCGATGCTCAAGCTGCGCTCGAAGCCGTCCGCGCTTCGGAAGATCAAATGCCTGGCTGTGCACTGGAGGCCGGCGCGATCCAGAATCTCGGAAAGCGCGATTCCTTTCCACGCGGCGGTGCTCACCGCGCCGAGCACCCAGGGTTCGCCTTCAATCGGTGGATTGAAAAAAATCCGTCCATTGCCTGCGCATTCGAGCGTTGCAGAAAGCGTTACCGCGGACATTCCCTTCAGCTCGCGCAATGAAAGGTCGAGGGGGTCCTTGACATGACCATGCACACGCAGCCGCCAGCGCTCGGCGTCGATCTTCGGTACCGGAAAGTGATTGCGAATGTAGAAGCGGTCGTTCGGCGTCACGTCTGGGTCCGCCAGCCGTGGCAGCCGGACCTCGCAGTTGAGCGGATCGGCCCGGCGCACGATGAGAGCGGCGCCGGGCGTTTCCACGATCAATCAGACCACCGCGGCCAGCGTGTAGCTCGAGCCGCGGAATTCATCGCACAGGGCGCGGCACGCGCTGAGACGCTCGGCGAACTCCGGCCGAGAGCGCCAGTCACGCAATGTCTCGACGCTCTTCCAGGTTGCGAACGAGACAAAATGCCCCGGAGTTTCCTCATCGCGGATCAGCTGCGCTGTGCCGAGCTCGTCAAAAGCGGATCGGGTCCATTGCAGGAATTCGGTCCAGCGCTGGACGAACTCCTCCTCGCGTCCCTTGGTCACGATCCAGGTTCCTGATGCGTAGACGGTGTCGGTCGCGATCATCTCAGCGCTCGATGGGCACGCCCACGAGCGAGCCCCACTCAGTCCACGACCCGTCGTAGTTGCGAACGTGCGGGTAGCCCAGCAGCTCGTGCAGCACAAACCACGTGTGCGCCGACCGCTCGCCGATCCTGCAGTACGCGATCACCTCGCGTTCCGGCGTGATGCCCTGGCCTTCGTAGAGCGCTTTC
>VBDY01000186.1 GCA_005882775.1 Chloroflexota bacterium
CGACCCCGCGCAACTGGGAGGCTTTCTGCCGGGCACTCGGTCTGGAGCGCCTGCTCGACGATCCCCGCTACGCCGACACGAGCACGCGGCATCGCCACCGCGACAGCCTGATCCCGACCATCGAGAAGGTGATGATGACCAAGCCCACGGCCTCCTGGCTGGCGCTCCTGGAAGCCGCCGGCGTTCCCTGCGCGCCAATCGAGCGGTTCGACCAGGTTTTCAGCGACGCGCACCTGAACGCCCGAGGCTATTTCTGGGATGCGCCCCATCCAAAGCTCGGGCCAGTCCGCCAGCTTGGCTCACCCATGCGATTCTCAGGGACGCCGGTGCGGCGTGAGAATGCCGGACCGCTCCTGGGTGAGGACTCGGCCTCCCTGCTTTCAGAGCTTGGATACACGCCGGCGGAGATCAGTGCGCTGATGGCCAGACGGGTGGCGGCGGGGCCGCCCCAGCCGGTTTCATCATGAGCGACCCGGTCGTGGTCGGAGACAGTGCGCAGGAGCTGCTGACCGAGCGCCGCGGACCGGTCCAGTGGATCACATTCAACCGGCCTCAGGCCCGCAACGCGCTGACCTGGAATATGTATGCACGCCTGGCGGAGGTTTGCCAATCCGTCAACCAGGACCGCACGGTACGGGCGATGGTCCTGACCGGGGCCGGGGGCCAGGCCTTCGTCGCCGGCACCGACATCGGGCAATTCCGCGCCTTCAAGACCGAACAGGACGCGCTCGAGTATGAGGCCAGCGGGAACAGGCTGATGACCACACTCGAGTCCGTGCGGGTGCCCGTGATCGTGGCCATCGCCGGGGCGTGCACGGGCGCGGGCGCCGCGATCGCGGCGGCCAGTGACATTCGCATCGGGTCGCCTTCGGCGCGCTACGGTTTTCCGATCGCGCGTACGCTCGGCAACTGCCTGTCCATGGCCAACTACACTCGCGCCGTCGCCCTCCTCGGTTTCGCCCGGACCAAGGACCTGATCATGCGAGCCCGTTTGATGGACGCGCGCGAGATGCTCGATGCCGGAGTCCTGAGTGAGGTCACAGCGGACGAGGCGTCGCTGCTGCCGCGGGCGCAGGAGCTGGCCGAGGAAGTCTCGTCATACGCGCCGCTCACCCTCTGGGCCACCAAGGAAGCGCTTCGCCGGGTGCGCGACCGGCTCATCCCCGACGATGCCGACGCAGACCTGATCAAGGCCTGCTACATGTCCAGCGATTTCAAGGAAGGCGTCGAGGCGTTCCTCGAGAAGCGCAAGCCCAATTGGAAGGGGGAGTAGAGCCCCCACCCCGGCCCTCCCCCAGAGGGGGGAGGGAGATGGTCCTCTTCCTCGGGTCGTTCATCACCATGGCCGACCGCTTTTCGGTCGCGCCCATGCTCATCCCGATTTCGCTCAGCCTGAAAGTGCCACTGGCGGCGGCGACGGCCGCGGCGACCCTGTACTACCTGGCATACGGGTTGATGCCACCCGTCTACGGGATGCTCGCCGACCGTTTCGGACGGGTCCGGATCATCCGGTGGGCGCTGGTCGGCGTGGCGATTGCCGACCTGCTGTCGGCGATATCCCCAAACCTGACCCTCCTGCTCATCGCCCGGTTCGCGACCGGCGCTCTCGCCTCGGGCGTTTTTCCGATGACGCTCGTCTACATGGGGGACCGATTCGCATTCACCCTGCGCCAGCGAGCGATCGTCGACCTGCAGGTCTGGGTGGCGCTCGGCACGGCCGCGGGTACTCTCGGAGCCGGGCTTATCTCCCATCTGTGGACCTGGCGGATCTTCTTCCTCTTCCCGGCTGTGCTGGCCGGACTCGTGGCGCTACTGCTGCGCGCGCTGCCGGAGTCGTTCGCGCACGAGCGCGGTTCCGGGCCGGTCCGCCAGATCGGGCGGGTGCTTGCCCGCCCCTGGGCGCTGCTGCTGTTCGGCATGCTTCTGATAGAGGGCGCCGTCATGCTCGGTTTTCCCACCTTCCTAGCACCGGCGCTCGAAGCCCACGGGCAGAGCGCCGCGGTCGCCGGCCTGGTGGTCGCGACCTAAAGGGAATCGCTCGTGGCGCTTCGGCCCCCGCAGTCCTGGCGGCAGGGGCGGTGATGCTCCTTACCGGGTTTTCCATCGCCGCTCTCGACCAGAGCGTCATCCCCATCCTGGCGGCAAGCATCCTGGCCGGCGGAGCCTACGTTTTCATGCACTCGACGTTTCAGACCTGGGCAACGGACGTGGTGCCCGAGGCCCGCGGCACGTCGACCGCGCTCGCCGCCATGGCGATATTCTTCGGGGCCGCCCTTGCCACCTACGGCGTCGCTGGCCTGGCGAACGCCCACGATTACCGGTCGCTCTTTTTGATCGGGGTGGCTCTCACCGTGCCGGTGCTGATCGGAGGTACGCTGGCGCGGGCTCGGTACGCGAGCCCCCACCCCGACCCTCCCCCATAGGGAGGGAGAATAAGAGCGACGTGTCGAACGTGACGTCGATTCTTGCCGGCGGACGGTCCGATGCCATCGCGGTTATGGTCCCCGACGGCCCGGTCATCACCTATGGCCGGCTGCGCGAGCTGGTCGAGGAGGCCTCGCGCCGACTGGCATCTTTCGGCATCGGCTCCGGCGACCGGGTGGCGATGGTCTTTCCCAGCGGACCCGAGGCCGTCGTCCTCTTTCTGGCGGCGGCGAACATCGCGACCGCCTGCCCTCTCAACCCGGCATACACGGAGACCGAGTTCCGCTATTACCTGGAGGACATCGGCGCGCGTTTTCTTTTGGTGCCTCAAGGCGACTCGGCCGCCGCGCGAGGGGCCTTCGACTTGGGTACCCTCATCGAAGTAGATATAGTCCGTGATGGCCGGCTCAGCTTGAAGAGCCCGGCGGTGATGGCCGGGGCCGCGACCATTTCGCAGTCCACCGCGGATGAC
>VBDY01000187.1 GCA_005882775.1 Chloroflexota bacterium
CGGGAGAGCCGAACGCAGTGGATTGGCTGCAGCCCTATCCCGACCTGCTGCTCGACCAGATTGCGTCCAGCGACCCGGAGCCGGACGCCAAGGTCATCGGGAGGGAGACCATCGAGCTTGCCTACCTGGCGGCCATCCAATACCTGCCTCCCAAACAGCGAGCCATCCTGATCCTTCGCGACGCGCTCGGCTGGTCGGCAAAGGAAACCGCCAATCTGCTCGACGAGAGCGTGGCTTCGGTGAACAGCGCTTTAAGTCGCGCCCGATCCTCGATGCGAAGGCGAATGCCCAAACGCAGGCTGGAGTGGTCGACTGTGGCGACGCCGACCACCGGAGAGCGACGGCTGCTCGAGCTCTACATGGAGGCGACCGACCGGGCGGACGTGGCTGGGCTGACAGCACTCCTACGTGAGGAAGTGCGGCTCACCATGCCCCCGTACCCGACCTGGTTCGAGGGGCGCGAGCAGATCGCGACCGCCTTCGCACTGTCGACAAACCCCGCCGAGCCGAGTTATCAAGGTCAATTCCGGACCGTGGCGAGTGCCGCCAACCGGCAGCCGGCGGTCGCCGCCTATGTCCGGCGGCCGGGCGACTCCGAGTATCGGGCGCTCGGGATCGACGTCCTCCGATTGGAGGGCGACCAGGTGATCGAGATAACCAGGTTTGTCAGCGCCGACCTATTCCAGGCCTTCGGGCTCCCACTGACCCTCTAAATCGCAGGGGGCGACGGGACTTACTTCAAGTGGCCCGGCGCCGCGTTGCCTGGAGATGAATCGATCAGTTTTTCGCCCATCTCCGTCTAAGCAAGCAGACAAGTCCGACAGCACGCTATAGGAGGTAGTTGGATGAGAACAGTACTTTCGGCTGATGGAACCAAGATTGCCTTCGACCAGGCGGGCCAGGGTCCACCGGTCATCCTGGTAGTCGGCGCCTTCAATGATCGATCGACGGGCGCGCCGCTGGCCAAGGCCATGGAGTCGCAGTTAACGGTTTTGAACTACGATCGGCGGGGGCGCGGTGCCAGTGGGGATACTCAGCCGTACGCGGTCGAACGCGAAGTCGATGATCTCGATGCGCTCATTCGCGAAGCGGGGGGAGCAGCGCACGTGTTCGGCTATTCATCGGGTGCGACCCTAGCGCTCGAGGGAGCAGCGCGCGGACTCAATATCACGAAACTGGCCCTGTACGAAGCACCGTTCATGGTCGGGGATGGTGTTCGGCGGCCGCCGAAGGATGTTGCCGGCCAGCTCGCGAAGCTTGTGGCGTCGGGCCGTCGTGGCGAAGCGGTCGAGCTGTTCCAAACCAAGTTGGTCGGGATTCCCGAACAAGTCGTTGCCCAGCTAAGACACGCGCCGTTCAGGCCGGCGCTCGAGGCGATGGCGCACACCCTGGTCTATGACGCGTCCATTGTCGGCGACCTCGAGCTGCCAACCGCCCAACTACGGTCCGTAAGAGCGCCGACCCTCGTCGTTTACGGCAGCGATAGCCCGGCCTTCATGGGTAGCGCGGCAAAGGCGCTGGCGAAAGCGCTTCCCGACGGTCATGTTCGCGCCCTCGATGGACAATCCCATGACATTGTTCCGACGGCATTGGCACCGGTTCTCCTGGAATTTTTCGCCGCGACACCGCACGCGTAGCTCTCCAGGAGCCCGACCATCCGATAATGATCGAAATCGAGGGGCGGCACCGACTCAATCAAGGGGAAGCAGATGATCAAGCAATCGACGCGAGAGACCGCGCTCAAGCGGCTCGAGGTGTTTATCGGCGAGTGGAAGGTCCGGCTTGGAGGCTTAGTCGCTCAACCAGAAGATGAAGGCGCGCTGTCGGTCTTCGAATGGGCGCTCGACGGGCAGTTCCTGATTCAGCGGACGGAGGTCCCTGACCCGAAATTTCCGACAGTCCTCTCCCTCGTGGCCTACGACGTGAACAAGGACTCGTACACCCAGCACTACTTTGACTCCCGAGGCGTCGTCCGGCTCTATGCGATGACATTTCGCGATGGAATCTGGACCCTCCTGAGAAGTTCTCCGGACTTCACGCCGCTCGACTTTTCGCAGCGTTTCACGGCACCTGGGAGACCGGTGATGGTTCGAACTGGAAGAAGGACTTCGACCTGACCTACGCCCGGGTCAAGCGCTGACGCCAGAGCCGGTCTCGCGGCTAGAAACGGAACCGAGTAAACTTGCCTTAGTCAAGTAAGTCTTTGACGGAGGCGACGCATTTTGGCAACCTCGGCCAGGACTATCCACCAGCTCCCAGAGAACCGTGTGAATGCCGTCCGGGCGTTCAGCCGGTTCTACACGAACCTGATCGGTCTCCTTCGCGAAGGCCTTCTCCGCAGCCCCTATTCACTCACCGAAGCCCGGGTCATCTTCGAACTCGCCCGGCAGGGGTCCATGGACCTTGCCGAGATACGCAGTCTGCTCGACATCGACGCGGGCTACCTGAGCCGTATCCTGTCGCGATTCGAGACCGACGGGCTTGCCACCCGAGAACGGTCCAAGACCGATGGTCGACGCCAGATCATCCGGCTGGCCCGGCAGGGCCGGGCGGCGTTCAAGATGCTCGACACTCGGTCCACGGAGCAGATTCGGGCCCTTCTGTCCAGGCTCGGTGACGAAGACCAACAGCGGCTCGTAGGGGCGATGAAGATCATCCAGGAGATTGTTGAGCGCTCCCCACGACCGGTACCTTACGTCCTGCGACAGCCTGGCCCCGGCGACCTGGGCTGGGTCGTACATCGCCACGGCGTGCTCTATGCGGAGGAGTACGGGTGGGACGAAACGTTCGAAGCCCTGGTCGCCCGCATCGTCGCCGATTACGTGGACCATCGCGACGCCAAACGAGAGAATGCCTGGATCGCCGAAGTCGACGGAGAATCGGTCGGCTGTGTTTTCTGCGTGAGGAAGGAAGAAAAGACCGCGCAGCTGCGCCTCTTACTAGTCGACCCGCGGGCCCGGGGCATGGGGATTGGGAGCCGGTTGGTCGAGGAGTGCATGCGGTTTGCCCGACGGGCGGGATACGCACAGATGATGCTCTGGACCAACGACGTGCTGGACGACGCTCGACGCATCTACGAGCGGGCAGGGTTCAAGCTTGTCGAGGAGGAGCGGCACCACAGCTTCGGCCAAGACCTAGTAGGGCAGAACTGGTGGCGGGCGCTCTAGGGCGGCGTTCGGACACCCGGCTTACCCACCAGGGATCGTTCGGACAGGCGGCCGCCATCGGGCTCGCCGGTACCGCGCTCGGACTCGCTCGCTTCGGATACGCCGTCCTGCTGCCGTCGATGCGTACCGATTTAAGGTGGTCGTACACGCAAGCCGGCGGGATGAACACTGCCAA
>VBDY01000099.1 GCA_005882775.1 Chloroflexota bacterium
AACACGTACTACTACGTGGTCACGGCCATCACACCCACCGGCCTCGAGACGCTCGCGTCCAACGAAGTCTCCAAGACCGTCGGCGTCAACGGCGCCATCCAGCTCGATTGGGGCGATGTGCCAGGTGCGGCGAGCTACCGCATCTATCGCGGTGTCACGCCCCACGGAGAGAGCACGTATTCCACGTCGAACGGCGCCTCCTTCCTCGACGACAAGCTCACAGGCGGTACGACCGGCAGTCCTCCCGCTACGACGAGCGTGCACGGGGTCCAGACGACGATTCCGATCTCCTACAACGCGGCCGCGAGCGAGGTTCAGTCGGCGCTCGAGCTGCTCAGCACGATCGGAAAGTCCAACGTCTCGGTCACTGCACCCGCCGGGCCGTCGACCTTCAAGTACACGGTCAACTTCATCGGCGCCCTCGCCGGGAAGTCGATTGCCACGCTGACAGGTGGCACCTCCTCGCTGCGCTCCAACGGCATCAACGCCGTCGTCACGCTGGACGGGGAAGGGGGCGGCGATTCGTACACCGTGAACCTGATCGGCGGTCGAACCCGCTCGCTGGTCAACGTGTTCGATTCGGGCGCCCCCGCGGACGGCTCGGACGTGCTCACCATCAACGGCACGGACTACCCGGACGTCTTCCTGATGCGGGCGGCCACCGCAGACACTGGCCTGGCGTTCGTCGCCTTGATCAACGGGCCAACTCCTCTCACTCCCGCCGGGACGGATCCGGTGGAGCGCCTGAACTACAACCAGAACATGGAGTCGATCACCGTCAACGGCGGCAACGGTGACGACCAGTTTTACGTCGACGACACGCGTGCGGCTATCACCATCAACGGCGGTCAGGGCAACGACTTCTTCCAGGTCGGCCAGCTCTACAAGTCGCGCCGAACGCCGGTCCTTGCCGGCATAGCGCCCGAAGACGTGTTCGCGACGATCGACACCACACAGGGCTGGCTGAGCAACGGCACCAGCAAGCCGCTGACGATCAACGGCGGCATCGGTGACGACACTTTCATCGTGTTCCACAACCTGGCCACCCTGGACCTGAACGGCGATGCCGGGAACGACAAGTTCCTGGTCCAGGCGATCGCGCTGGCGGGTTCACAGGAAGACCACCGGGCTTTGACCGACATGAGCGGCGGTGCAGGCCAGGACCTGATTCAGTACGCCGTGAACGCTCCCGTGAACATCGACGGCGGCGACGGCTTCGACACGGTGGTCGTCATCGGCACCGAGTTCAACGACGACTTCGTTGTCACGCCGAACGGTGTTTTCGGGGCGGGGTTGAACGTCAACTTCGTGAACGTCGAAGCGGTGGAGATCGACGGGGGCGCGGGCAACGATCGCTTCTTCATCCTCGGTACGAACCCCAACTGGACCACCACTGTCACCGGCGGCCTGGGATCCAACCTGTTCAGTGTCGGAGGGCAGACGCCCGCCAACGGCGTGATCAGCAATACCCTCCTCGGGCACAGCGGCATCATCACCCAGGCCGTCTTGAGCACGATCCCCGGTTACAGCGGCATCAACGTGGTGGGGATATCGGCGAACGTTGCCGACAATGACTCCCCTGGGGTCGTCGTGACGCAAACGGACGGCTCGTCGCAGGTTGTCCAGGGCAACGGCACCAGCTTCTCCACGAGCGACCAGACGATGGACTCCTACTCCGTCGTCCTCACGCGTAAGCCGGACGTCCCCGTCACGGTGAAGGTGACGCCGCCGCCGGGCCTGGCCATCGTGGGCGACGCAATCGTCGACCTGACTACTGGCCAGTACAGCGGCACGACCCTGCTGCGCACGATCAACAGCGAGACCCAGGTCGCCACCTTGAACGGCCTGCGCGGCGGCCACTTCACGCTCGGAGACGGAACGACGACCGTGACGCTTGCCTTCAACGCCACCGCGAGCGACGTCCAGGGGGCGCTAGGGCCTCTGTTTGGTGGCATTGCGAACGTGCATGCAGAACAGGACGGCTCGACCTACACGATCACGTTCCAGGCTGGTAAGGCTCACATAAACATTCCGCAGCTGGTCGGCGGGTTGAGCGGCGACGCCACTGCGGGCGCGACCATCAATGTGACCACCACTGTGCAGGGCGGTGTGTCGACGCCGACCGGCATCAGCCTGAGCTTCAACGGGACCAACTGGTGGAAGCCTCAGAACGTTTTCTTCGCGGTCGACGATAAGGCCGCCTCGATCTCGTCCAGGGCCGACTTCCAGAACTCGATTCAGGCTGCGACGATCGGGGGAACGGTGCAGGCCGGGACGCGCAGCGTCGACATGAACCCGAACACGAGCGGCGACGAGTACGCCACGCTGATCACCACGGGTCACGCGTTCCAGGGCTACCTGCCTTCCGCGACCCTGCCCGAGGGACTCCGCGGGGAATCGCTGAAGATCGGGGTCGGCGACGCCGAAGCGGCCGGCCAGATCCGGCTGATCTTGGGCAGCTACATCGAGAGCGTGACGGTGAACGCCTCGGCTGGACACACATTCCAACTTAAGTTTGGCGACCAGACGACCGGCACCCTTACCTACGGCGCGGGCGCGGGCACTGTCCTGACGGCGCTCGAGAGCCTGTCGAACATCGGCAAAGGCAATGTCGCGGTGACCCTAAACGGCAACACCTACACCTTCGAGCTCAAAGGCAAGCTGTACCTGTCGCAGGACAGCCAGTTCGCCGTGACCTTCAGCAACACCGGCGACTCGGCGAGCTACTCGATCGACGACAACTCGCTCAAGCTGAACGCCCCCTGGTCGGTAATCCCGACTCCGACCGTGGCCACGTTCGAGATCAGCTTCTTCTCGGGCGTCCACGTGCCGAACGTCAAGGTGCGGATCTACTCGCAGCCCAAGCCGGCCGTTGTCGTATACGAGCCGGGCGGAAGCACTTCGCTGGCTGAAGGCGTCGCAACCAGCAACGCGACGATCCTCGTCAAGCTTTCGGCGCCGCTGCCCACCGGAACTCCCTCCGTGACGGTCAACCTGGGCGACAACGGCCAGCACCTGATCTCGTTCGACAAGCCGGTGCTCACGTTCGACTCGACGAATTTGTGGAACGTGTTCCAGCAAGTGGTCGTCTCCGCGGTCGACGACGGCGTAGTCCGAGGTTTCCACAAGACCGACCTGGTCGTCCGCGCGAACGGCTACGCGGAGTACCTCTCGACGATAAACATCGCCGACGATAACTCGCCGGGCGTGCGGGTGCAGGAGTCGAACGGCTCGACCAATGTCATCGAGTTCACGAATAACGAGTTCGGTGGCCTGACCCAGAACCAGGCGCTCGCGGATGGCTTCCCCTTGCAGGCCACCTACACGCTGGCCCTGACGCAAGCCCCAACGGCCAACGTCACGGTGACCGCGCTCGCCCAACCGACACGGACGAGTGAGACCGGCGGCATCGTCTCGTTCTCGCGGCAGCTGATGCTATGCCTGCCGTCGATGACCACCGACAACTGCGCCGCAGATTTGGATTACGCCCCCAGCGTGCCGGTGCAATTCACGTCGACAAGCTGGAGCCAGCCGCAGACAGTCTGGGTGCGCGCGGTCGACAACAGCCGCGTCGACGGCATGGACACCCATGTGTTCGCACCGCAGCTGAGCCAGCTGAGCAACGTTCAGGGGCCGCTCTTCATCAACGGTGGAGTCGGTACTGATCGCACCGGTTTGCTCGAGCGCCAACCCGTAATGCTGCCGGCCGAAATCAACGAAACGCCGCCGATGGGCAACATTCTCTCCTCGACTCCCGGAAGCGCCGCGACGGCCGCCACGGTGACGATCGACGCGAGCAGCCTGGCCAAGGTCGTCGCCTTGCCCGTGCCCGGTACCAACAACACGGTCCAGGACATCACCGTGAGCGCGATCGCGGGTCTCTTCACGCTCACGTACGGGACGTTCGGTCCGACGGTGCCGCTTGCCTTCAACGCGCCTGCGGTCGCGATCGAAAACGCTTTGAAGGGTCTCGCTGGAGCTGGAATCAGCGACGTCAAGGTGGCCCAGAACGGCGACGTATACGAGGTCACGTTCATCAATCCGTCGACAAGCGTGGCCGTGCTCAGCGCCAATGGCCCCGGCCTCAAGCCGGCGACCGCCGCAGACGTGATCGGCTCGACGCTGCTGGTCACCCACGGGCCCGCGCAGAACAAGACCAGGATCATCACCGCGGCGTCTGCCGTCGGCAACACGTGGACGCTGACTCTCGACAGGCAGTGGTTCAGCCCGTTCACCGGCGACGCGTCGGCGCCCGACGGCACGAGCAAGTTCACGCTCCTGAAGACCAACCCGAACCTGCTCGTCGACCAGGCCGCGCAGAACAACCTGCTGTTCCTTTACGACACAGACAACCCGGCTTCGTACAACGACCTGGCGCTGAGTGCCAACGCAACCAACTTCGGCCAGGGCCAGATCTTCTTTGACCCCACTCCGTTCGGACCGGCCGACGCCAACCATGTGGTTGCGCCGCTCAACCAGTTCCGCGTGACAGGCTTCGGCATGGGGGCCAATCGCTGCATCGGCGGGCCGTCTCAAGCCGCTGCCGGCGTCGATGACAATTCGTGCACGGGACCGGTCGGCGCGAGCGAACCCGGCGGGGTGACCTTCAAGGGCATCCAGAACCTCGAGATCGACATGGGCCCGGGCGCCAACCGCTTCACGATCCTGGACACCCCGGCCGGCGCACTCACGCGAGTCAACACCGGCGCGGGCACCGACCTCGTCGACGTCAAGAAGATCTCCGGGCACACCTTCGTCAACACAGGTGCCGGGACCGATACCGTCAGGGTCCACAACGACCTGAACCAGCTGAGCCAGATCGCCGGCCTTCTGACCTTGAGCGGAGACAGCCCGCAGGCCAATGTCGTCACTCTCGCCAACGGGTCGCCCGCACAGGGCACCGCGGTCGACGCCGTGGACGCCATCCAGCAGGTCACCGTGGACGCCACCGGCGGCAAATACAAGCTCACCTATGCTCCGCAGCCGCTTGGTCTGACGGCCGCATGGGGTGTCGACGCCGGGGGGCTGGCGGCGGGCACTTACTACTACGTGGTGACGGCCACCACCCCGCTGGGTGAGACCACTGCGTCGCCCGAGACGTTCGTCACCGTGGGCGGATCGGCGAGGGTTCAGCTCGCCTGGTCGCCAGTGCCCTTCGCCACTGGTTACACGGTTTATCGCGGCACCAGCGCCGGACAGGAAAACGCCTCTTACGCCGCGGCGTCGCCGAGCTTTACCGACCAAGGCGATTCTCCCACCGGCGTAGGCGTGACGCCGCCAACCACGAACAATGCCGCCCGGTCGGCGACGATCCAGTACAACCAGTCCGCGTCAGACGTCGCGACTTTGCTCGCCGCGCTGACGCTGCTCGGCGGACCTGCGCACCTCGTAACAAACCTGGATGTCCTCCAGGCCGGCAACGTCTATCGGATCCACTTCCAGGGGGACCTCAAGGCAACCGCGATTCCGATCCTGCTCACGGATCCGACGCTGCTGACGAATGGCGCCGACCTGGGCGACACGCTCAACGTATTCGACAGCGGAGCTTCGACTCCCGACTCGGCGCTGCTGACCTCCTCGTCGCTGACCGGGCTCGACATGCCGGTGTCGAACACGACCCAGCAGCTCGTGCTGGACGCAACGAGCGGGCAGTTCACCCTCGACTACTCGTTCCCCAATCTCATCGCCATCGCCGCGCTCAACGGATCGCTGGGCGCCGGCACGCACTACTACAGGGTCACCGCCGTGACGTCGGCCGGCGAGACGATTGGCTCGGCCGAGACCTCAGTGGTCACCCTGAACAACGGGAGCGTCAACCTGTCCTGGTCGCGAGTCCCGGGCGCATTGACCTACAACATCTATCGGGGCGCGGCCGCCGGTGCGGAGAACGCCCGGTTCAGCTCGTCGATCACGACCTTCACCGACCTCGGGATGCCCGGCGCATCCGCGACACCGCCGGTCACGACCGTCGGAAAGCAGTCGGCCGGATCGCTGAGCTCCACCATCAGCGCCGCCGACCTGCAGGCCGCACTCGAAGCGCTCACCGCGATCGGCCCCGGCAACGTGGTCGTGAGCAAGAACGACGACGTCTACGTCCTGCGGTTCCAGGGCCTGCTTAGCGACAGCCCGGTGATGCAGCTGGTAGCCCACGCGGGCGTTGCAAGCGCCGGCGGTCTCTCGAAGGCCGTCGAGCCACTGGGCGGGGCGCCGACGATCAGCACAGTTGACGGCAGTGCGGTGGTGACCACGAGACCGGCTGGCCCGTGGATGCCGGCCACCAACCAGGTACAGATCCTGACTGTAAACGCGATCGGTGGCAGCTACACCCTGTCCTTCCAGGTCAACGGTGTGCAGTTCCAAACCGGGTCGATCCCCTTCGACGCCGGGGCGGAGCAACTACGCCAGGCGATCCAGAACGCCGTCGCGGCGGGCGAGACATCCGATCCCAACCAGCAGCTGTACTTCAAGGATGCCGTCGACGTGACCGTGGACCGTTACCCGAGCGGAAACTGGTACGCGGATCAGCACCTCGACTTCTACGTGCTCAATTTCCAGGGCGTGCTTCGCAAGTTCAACGGTGGCCCAGGATTGAGCACGCTCGTGGTGGCTCCGGACGCGACGATGCTGGGCTCGGGAGGCACGGCAACGGTCGCAACCCGTATGGACGGAATCAACTACTACGGGTTCGAGACCGTCAACATCTCGACGGGCACTGAGAGCGAGGTCTTCAACGTTCAGGGCACGACGCCAGGCAGCAACGGCTTCACCGGCGTCGCCAGCACGAACATCGTCACCAACCCGGCCGGTGCGGCGGGCAACGACAGGGTGTTCATCTCGTCGAACGCCGACCTCGATCAGACCTCGTGGGGCGTCGTCGACTTCTTGACCGGGAACATGGACGACGTCCGTGGCGCGTTGAACCTCGATCTGGGCGCGGGCAGGCACCGCCTGTTCATGAGCGACGAGGGTTCAAGTGACCCCGACAACGTGGTGATCACGCGGAACAACCCCGGAGTCGCCGGTCTCGACTCGATGGCCGAGATCTGGGTGACCGGACTGGCCCCGGCAGGGATCTCATACAAGGCTGCCAACCCAAGCGGCAACTTCTACGACGGCGTCGCCTACTGGACCGGCTCGGGCGGCGACACGGTCCTCATCGATGGAACTCACGACCGGCCCGCGATCGTCAACGGGCAGGCGACCGCACGCACGACGACCATGCTCAACACCGGGCTGGGTGACGACAACGTGACGGTCAAGCTCAAGGCCGGCCTGGACGGGTTCTTCGTCCTCAACACGTCGGGCGGCTTGTCGACCGGTGACCCTGTCACACATAACTTGCCGGGCAGTGCGACTGACAACGACACCGTCGATGCCTCCGCCTCGAGCCTGCCGCTCGTGATCTTCGGAGGCTTCGGAGCCGACAGTATCAAGGGTGGCAGCGGCAACGACATCATCGCCGGCGACTTCGCCCGCGTCCAGTACACCGACTACGCGGGCAACCTCATCGCCCAGTTCGGCTATGGCGGTCGCGGCGACATAGTCGGCGATCTGGTCAACCAACCGGTCGTGGACCCCCGTTGGGTTTACTCCTTCGTGCCCGACCTCAGCGTCGGCGGCAGCGACACCATCTATGGCAACGACGGGGAAGACATCGTCATCGGTGGCATGGGCAACAACCGGATCGACGGCGGCCGAGGCGATGACCTGCTGTTCGGCGGCAACGCCCAGCTGTTCCGCCGCGATGTGAACCCCTACCTGGTGGTGGACATCAGCAATCCGCGCTTCCAGACACTGATCGGCACGCAGATGTACAGCACGAGCGGGAGTAACCTGGGTCAGGCTCTCAACGACGGGGTCTGGCGCAACTACCGCGACAGCAACGGCATGTACGCGCCTGACTGGGCGGAGTACGTGATCAAGACGCTGTACCAATCCACCGACCCGACTGACCCGAGCTACGCGCCGCCGGCCAGCATCGGCAACAACTACATGGCGGGCGGGCCAAGCGACGACATGCTCTTCGGCGGCCCGGGCAACGACGTCATGCAAGGCGACGGTTCGATTGACTACGTGCCGGCGCACGTGCTGTTCGGTGATGGAACCGTCGACAACGGCACGCCATGCACCGGTGTAGGTGGCTACCGCGACGCTACCAACACCCTCCATCTGTGCCCGTCGGTCGACAACTACGGCCAGATCGCGCATCCGGATGACCCGACATACGCGGACGGCAGCGACTACATGGAGGGCGGCGCCGGTCAGGACATCTTGTTCGGCAACCAGGGCCAGGACGATCTGGTGGGCGGCAACTCCGACATGTTCAGCCGGATCACCCCGGCCGAGCGCTCGGACGCCCCGAACCTGATCTTCGGCGGGTCTGGGACGGCTATCGCTCGCAACGACCTTGGTGATACATCGCTGAACGGCCACGCGCACGACTCCGATGCGATCGTGGCCAACAACGGCGACATCGTGCGTGTGGTGGGGATCAATGGCACGCCGCAATTGGGCTGACTTTCAAATACGACGATTTCGGAACCGAGCGCATCGTTCCGCGCTCAGTGTCGTTGCTCGACTACACAGCAGGCGGGCCCGACCTGCTCGGTCAGGCAGGCCCAGTGGTTAGCGGTACCCAGGCTGCAAACCACCTCGGGGACATAGGCGCGACCATTCTCGCCAACGGACAGGCCCAGGGCAGCGAGATCCACGGTGAAAACGGTGACGACTTCATCTACGGCGGCCCGGGCAACGACGTCCTGTTCGGCGATGGCCAGAACGACACGATGATCGGCGGCTACGGCAACGACTGGATGTCCGGCGGCACCGGCGATGACGGGCTGCTGGGCGACGACGGCCGCCTGTTCCTGAGCCGCGACGGCCTCGCCTCG
>VBDY01000140.1 GCA_005882775.1 Chloroflexota bacterium
CTTGTCTCGTCGCTCGTGTTGGCAAGCCTGATCTCTAGCGCTTGTGCGTCTTCCGTGCCGATCCCCAAACCCATCCCAACACCCGGCTCGATCGATCCAGTGATGTTTCGAGGTGGAACCGAGCGAACAGGGTACTACCAAACCGTTGCCATAGCGAGCCCTGGGCGGGTACGCTGGCGCCGACCCACTGGAGGGTCGATCTACTCGTCGCCCGCGGTATGGGGAAATCGCCTCTACACAGCCAATAACAACGGAGCCCTGGTCGCCCTTGATGCGAGCTCCGGAGCGAAATATGGCCTTTCCAGTCGACCGGCAACACCCTTCGCTCGTCACCCGCGGTTGCCGACAACACCGTATTTGTTGGCGGGGGCCATGGGACCATCGATGACCCCAATTTCTACGCAGTTGACGCGACCACGGGGCAGCTTCGATGGAAACTCAAAACTGCAGGTTCGTTTGATGCTTCTCCGGCATTTTCAAATGGCGTCGTCTATTGCGCCGATAGCACCGGGTACGTCTACGCGATTCGCGCGGACTCAGGCAGCGTCATATGGCGATCATCGGTTGGCGGGATCGTTACCTCTTCTCCCGCCCTCAGTGACGGGATCCTCTATGTTGCCAGCGACTCCGGCCAGGCCACTGCGATCGATGCCTACACCGGGCACGTCTTGTGGAACCGGAGGGTTGGAAAGGGATTCATCGCTACTCCGGCAGTCGCGGGCAGCACGGTCTACTTCCTGGGATCCACAGCTCTTTACGCTTTGAAATCGAACGGTGGCGATCTAGTGTGGTCCGAGTCTCTAAAAGGCGGACTCCCCTCTCCCGCGCTGGGCCCGGAGGATATTTTTGCGCTCGGAATCGACGGAAGCCTCTCAGCTCGATCAGAGCTCACGGGACAACTCATCTGGAGCAGACAACTCGGAGGGGTCGCGGCAGCGTCGCCCGCCCTAGTAGGTGCGACTCTGTACGTCTGCCTGGCTACCGGTGACCCCGCTGTCTCGGGAGCGATCTTGGCGTTGGACTCAACTAACGGTCACACGGAGTGGGAGCTGGACTTCGACTCGAAGATATTTTCGTCGCCGGTCATCGCTAACGGCACGCTCTACGTAGGCGATTGGCAGGAGGGAGCCGTGCTTGCAATCAGTTAGCAGGTCGGACTCCTTTTCGAGGGAAGACCGTCATTTCAGCGACCCTGCGGGTCCGACCAGATGTCCAGGCGGGCCCAGCTCAGTCCGAGCAATGTCTTGGCGTCGATCAATTCGCCGCTACTCCGCAGGACTCGCAGATCGTGGAGGTCGAAGGGGTTGACCTTGAACGACTCGTCGAGCTCGGCATGGGCTTCGGTCGGACTCAGGTCCTCAGCCAGGTAGAAGGTCATCTGCTCGTCGTCGTACCCGGGCACCAGGTAGGCACGCCCCAGCTTTTTCCAGCGGCCGGCCTGGAGGCCGGTCTCCTCGGCGAGCTCGCGGCGGGCTGCCTGGTCCACGTCCTCACCCTCTTTGTCACAGGTTCCCGCTGGAATTTCCCAGAGCTCCCTGCCGGTGACGTAGCGGAACTGGCGAACCAGGACGATGCGGCCCCTTTCGTCCCGCGGGATGATCCCTACCGATCCTGGATGCCGGACGATCTCCCGGGTTGCCTCGCGCCCCCCGTCGAGGCGAACGCGATCCTTGAACACCTGAAAGAGCCTTCCACGATAGACAGGCGTGCTCTCGATTTGTTCTTCCATGACTGCTCCCGCTAGCTCTATGATGGGCCACAACATATGATCGAGCGCACCGTCCTGGAGATCGCGCAACACCGGTTCTGGGCCTGGCAACGTCGCCAGGCGCCCACGCCGCGGCGCCAGTTGCGCGAGGCAGATCATCTGCTGAGCGTGATCGAGGAATGCCGGGTCCGCCGGATGTCGATCCTGCCGGCGCCCGTCTGGCGACAGATCGTGCATTTGCTTGGGCAGGTAGACAGCTCCCTTACCCAGCGCCTCGGCATCGACCGCTCGGTGGACCGCACCTCGGAGCTCCTTTTCGAAGCCCAGGGGACCTTGATGGAAGAAGAGATCGAGCGGCGCCGCCCACGCCCCGGCAAGGTTATCCCCCTCTTCCGGCGGCGTTAGACCTTTGGTGCTCGCCATACGAACAGATGTTTGCATCCCGGGTCGTTTTGTGCTAGGCTCCAAGCATGGGCGAGAGCGCGGCCTTCGTCGCCGCCGATCCAGCGACCCGCCAGGTGACCGACCCCACCACCATTCCGTTGCTCCGCAGGGTGGTCGAGAGCCTGGTGGTCATGCGGCCGGGACGCTACTCCCTGTACCTGGGCCGGCCCGATCCGGCTGAAGTCCGCGCTGAGTGGGACCAGGAGAGTCGCTTGATGCAGAGCGCCCGCCGGGCTGTCGTGGCCACACCTGAGACCACCCCCCTGCCGGCCGCGGCCGAGCGGCGCGACCCTGGTCTGGGCTGGCTCACCCGGGTCTGGTTCAGCGCCGTGCTCGGTGAGCAGACGGCAATGGCGCTAATCTGCGAACCGACCCTGAGGGATGCCGAGCGCGCCTGGCTCCTGACCGAGCCCCAGACCGTCCGGCGCTTTGTGGGAGCAGTCGAGGCGGAGCTGGCCCGACCGGATCCGGAGTTGCTCGCCGTCTAAAGCGAAGCCGACCTTCGCCTAAACTGGGCGGCGTGCCAGGCCCATCTTCTTCCCCATTGCCAATCCTTGTTGCCGGCACGGTCACACGCGACGACGTGCGAACGCCGATGGGCTTCAACGCGGACGGCCTGGGTGGCTCGGCGACCTACTTTGCGCTCGCCGCGCACCACTTTGCCGCGGTCCGTGTGGTGGCGACGGTTGGGCCGGACTTCCATGCCAAATTCCTGAAAGCCATGCCCGAGGGAGTGGACCTGCGCGGTGTGGTTGCTTCCAAGCTGCCGACCTATCGCTGGATCGCCGAGCACGACTACACAACCGGGAAGACCTCGTCCGAGACATCCCACCAGGGCGCGTATGCGGAGTTCAATCCGGTGATCCCCGAGGACCAGCGCGCGACCCCCATCGTCTTTCTTGGCAGCATGCAGCCCCGCTACCAGCAGCAGGTGCTGGACCAGCTCGAACATTCCTGGCTGGTGGCCGGCGACACGATGCGGCTGTATATTCGCGATCAGCGACCCGCCCTGGAACCGGTGTTGGAGCGGCTCGACTACCTGTTCCTCGACCGCGCCGAGGCGATGACGCTGGCCGAGGCGGGTACCGTCGAGGAGGCGGCCGGTCGGCTTCGGTCGCGATACCGTCTTCGAGGCCTGGTCATCAAAGAAGGCCCCGGAGGAGCAACACTCTACCGCCGCGAGGAGACAATCCACGTGCCGGCCGTCCCGGTGGATCCGCCCATCGACCCTACCGGCGCCGGTGATGCTGTGGCCGGTGGCTTCCTCGGCCACCTGGCCCAGACCCAGCGCGAGGATCCGGCGAGCCTGCGCCAGGCAATGCGCTATGCGATGGTGATGGCCTCATTCACTATCCAGCATTTCAGCATCGAGGGCATGCGTCACCTCCGCCGCGAGGCGGTCGAGGAAAGGATGGCATCCCTTGTGAACCAGGCCCAAGCGGCGAGCTGACCGTGGCCTGGCGATGTGGAGCGGCAGCCGTCCAGGTCCTGCGCGGTGACCTGACCCTCCAGGAGACCGACGCCATCGTAAACGCCGCCAACAATGACCTGCAGCTTGGGGGTGGCGTCGCCGGCGCCATTGCCCGACGCGGGGGACCGGCAATCCAGGCCGAGTGTGACGGGATTGGGTCGATCCCGATCGGAGAGGCGGCGGCTACCACCGGTGGACAGCTGAAGGCCCGCTGGGTGATACATGCCGCCAGCATGCGTCTGGGCGGGCGTACAACCGCTGAGGCGCTCCGGAGCTCAACCCGCCGCAGCCTGGAGATCGCGAAAGAGAAGGGACTCACCTCGATCGCCTTCCCCGCCATCGGCACCGGGATCGCGCATTTCCCACTGGACGAGTGCGCCCGGATCATGGTCGAGGAGGTGGCAAGACACTGCCAGGCAGGTACGAGTCTGACCGAAATCCGGTTCGTGCTGTTCGGTGAGGATGCCGAAGCTGCCTTCCGGCACGAGGCGGACAGGCAGCTCCAGTAATCGCTCAGCGCCTCGCCGAAAAGGGAGGAGCTACGTCAACGAGCAGCTATTCGCGCGTGCCGCAAAGCCGCGAAGCGACCGAGCTCGAGCCAGGCGATGCCCAGGCCCAGTGGAACCATCATCAGCTCCACCGGGATGGCCGAGCTGAAGGCGAACGCCGGATTCACAGTCGGCAGGATGCCACCGTCGAGCAGGAAGATGGTCCCGGAGATGGTTGCCAGCCCGAGTCCGGCAGCCGCCCCTGCCAGGGCCACGGCCGGCTCGTATGAGAGCTCGGCGCCGACCCTGCCCGCAAATCGCCGGCGCGCGGTCTCCAGCGCCGCCACCAGCAGGATGATCCCGATTGCCAATTCGCCAAACTCGGCGAGCCAGGCCGCAAGCACCGGATGAGGTGTCACGACTGCCTGGATCAGCGGAGCAATCGGTCCCCGATGAGCCCCCGGACTGGTCGCTACGAATGCCTTGAAATTCGCCAGGTAGTGTGAGTCGGCCGCCTTGCTTAGCCCGGCCAGCAAGAACTCGATCCCCAGCACCCCCTGGATCAACGCTCCCGCCGCCAACGCCGCATTGCCGCTCCTCGGAAGCCGCCTGCCGGAGCCGATCGCTTTCATCTGCGTTCGCCTCCTTCTGTGGTTTCTGTCTATACAGAATATACAGCACCGAGCGCCGCGAGTCAACCCAGAGCGGAGACGGATCAGGCGCTTGCAGACCGGCGCAGGCCGAGCCGTAAGAGCCGCCGCAGGCTGCCCCTGAGCTTTAGCAGGGTGCGAATCTCGGCCGCCGAGGTGGTGCGCATCTCCTGGTAGGCGGCCTCCACCGTCTCCATCAGGTCGAGGAGATCTCCCAGCCGGCGGGTCGCCTCCCGTTCGCTCGGCATCCGGCGCAGCTCGGCGACGGACTCCCTTAGCACCGCCAGGGTAGGGTCGACCTCGCGCCGCTTGCGCTCCTCGGCAATGACCCGGAACATCTCCCAGACGTCCCGCATCGACTCGAATCGATCCTTGCGGTCGCCCAGGTCGCGGCTGACCCGGATGATGCCCCAGCCCTGCAGCTCGCGGAGGCTGGTGCTCACGTTGGATCGCGCGATCCGCAACGTCGTCTGGATTTCGTCAGCAGTGAGCGGATGCGGGGCGACGTAGAGGAGCGCGTGGATCTGGGCAACCGTGCGGTTGACACCCCAGCGGGTGCCCATCTCCCCCCAATGCTGGACGAAACGGCGGAGCGGCGGCGAGAGCGGGATCGCGTCTGCCAATTTCTGTCCTGCCTGACATTACTAGAAAATCCGGCGGCGGCGGAGCCCGGCCCGAGCCGGCATCACCCTCTCCATGACATCGTCCACGGTGACGATCCCCTGGAGCCGGTTGTGCTCATCGACCACGGGGACGGCCAGCAGGTTGTACTTAGAGGTGACCTCGGCCACCTCTCGGGGGCCGGCATCGACCCGGACCGCGATCACGTTCTTGATCATGAAGTCACGGATGGGCGTCTCGGGCTTGGCCACGATCAGGTCCCGCAACGATAAGACGCCAAGCAGGTGCTCTTCTTCGTCGACTACGTAGACGTAGTACACCGACTCGGCGTCGGGCTCGAGCTCGCGTAACCGGTCGATCGCCTGGGCGGCGGTCAGGGTATGGAGGACGCCGACATACTCGGTCGTCATCAGGCCACCGGCAGTGTCCCCCCGATAAGCAAGCAGCTCCTCGACGTCCTCGGCCTCGTCCTCTTCCATCTTCTGCAGGAGCTGTTGAGCTCGCTCCTTGGGCAGGTCGGCCAGCAGGTCGGCGGCCTCATCGGGAGACATCGCCTCCAGGATGTCGGAGGCCCTCTCCACGTCCAACCGTTCCAGGATGGAGGCCTGCATCTGCTCGTCCTGGATTTCCTCCAGGGTATCGGCCGCCTTTTCATCATCCAGGGCGGCGAATACCGCGCTCCGGTCGTCGGGGCTCAGCTCGTGGACGATCTCCGCGATGTCGGCGGGGTGCAGCTTGGCCAGCTTGGTGTGGGCGATCCTCAGCTTGACCGAGTTCACATCGCTCTTGACCGGATCGACCGCCTCCCAGGAGATCAGCTTGTGGGGCCAATCTCGGCCCAGAGATGCGATCACCCGGCGGCCGAGACCCTCCAGCCCGATCCGCCGCATCAGTCCGCGGCTACCGATGTCGACGCCCACCAGCAGCATCGACCCGTCGACCTGCGATAGCTGGAGGTCGTTGACCCGCACCACACGCCGGCCGTCCATGTCGACGATCTGCTTGTCGAGCACCTGGCGAGAGAGCCAGAGCTCGGTGTCCGTCCGCGTATGCGGCTGGAGGTCCTGGGCCTCGACCTTGAGGCTGAGCTCCTTGTTGTCCCAGCTGCGAACCACGCCCCAATCGATGGAGCGGACCCGGGGGTTGTTCTTCAAGACCACCCCGGTCACGCGCGGAAAAGGATCGCTCATGACCACGATCAGGTCGCGGACGCGCCCAACCCGGTGCTGGCGGAGGTCGACCACCTCGGCGTTCACGAAGTCACTGAGGAAGATCATCCGGAGCGGCGCCCCAGGATCAGCCCTGGTATTGCTTGAACAGCAACGCCACGTTGTGACCGCCAAACCCGAAGGAGTTCGAGAGCGCCATCCGGATCTCTAGCTCGCGCGCCCCCTCGGCAACATAGTCGAGGTCACACTGGGGGTCGGGATGGTCGAGGTTGATCGTCGGCGGGGCCACTCCCTCCTCGATGGCCTTGACGCAGATGATCGCTTCCACCGCTCCCGCCGCTCCCAGCAGATGGCCGAGCATCGACTTGGTCGAGCTGGTCGGGATACGATAGGCGGCTGCCTTGAAGACATCCTTGATGGCCAGAGTTTCGGCCACATCGCCCAGCTGGGTGGCCGTGCCGTGGGCGTTGATGTAGCTGACTTCCTCGGGGGCGACCCGGGCTTTCTTGAGCGCCCGCTGCATCGCCAGCGCGGCCCCGGCACCTACCGGGTCCGGCGCAGTGATGTGGCTGGCATCGGCCGTAGCCGCATACCCGACAACCTCAGCCAGGATGGGGGCGCCGCGCCTGCGGGCCGATTCGAGCTCCTCCAGGACCAGCACACCAGCGCCTTCCCCCATCACAAAACCGTCGCGTTCGAGGTCGAACGGCCGGCTGGCCGCCTGAGGATCGCCCAGCCAGGTTGAGACCGCTCGCACCGCGCAGAACGCTGCCAGCGCCAGCGGGGTGATGGTTGACTCGCTCCCGCCGGCGATCATGGCGGTGGCATCCCCCCGCCGGATGATCTCGAACGCCTCGCCGACAGCGTGAGCCGATGACGCGCAAGCGGAGGCGATGCTGTAGTTCGGGCCGCGAGCTCCCAGGGCGATCGAGATCTGGCCAGAAGCCATGTCGCCGATCATCATGGGCACGGTGAAGGGACTGATCCGAGATGGACCTCGCTCGATGAGGGTGGTGTGGGCTTCCTCGATCTGCTCCAGGCCGCCGATCGCGGTCGCCACCAGCACGCCCACGTCGTCGCGGTTCTGCTCGTTCACCTTCAACCCGGAGGCGTCGACTGCCTCGCGGGCCGCCACCATGGCGAACTGGATGAACCTGCTCATGCGGCGCGCTTCCTTGCGGTCGAGCCGCGTTTCCGGCTTGAAGTCGACAACTTCGCTGGCGACCTGGCTGGGGTTGCCGGTCGGGTCGAAGGTCTGAATGCGCCTGACGCCCGAGCGCCCTGCCTTCAATGCCTCCCAGGTTTCGCGGGTCGAGTGACCCAGCGAGGTGATCGTGCCCGTCCCGGTGATCACGACGCGAGTGCCGTTCACCATTCGCCCACCCCTCCGCCGCCCCAGCGCAGGCAGGTAACCGCCCAGGCGGGGCCGCTGCCACACGACAGCAGGACCGCAATCTGGCCGGGCCGCAGGCGGCCCTCCGTGACTGCGTCGTGGAGAGCCACAAATGCCGCCGCGGCGAAGGCTGAACCATACCGACCGGGATCAAGCACGACCCGGTCGATCGCGAAGCCGGCAGCTTTCGCCCAGGCGCGGGTCACATCCGGGGCGGTCTGCTCCCCAATCACGAGGTCGACCTGGGCCGGCTCGACGCCAGCCAGACGCAGGCACTGGCCGACCGCCTGAACCAACCCTCGGATGAGCGCCCGGTCATGGTCCGCGCTCGAATCGCCGGCGCCCGCCCCGCCCGTGACCGAGGCGAGAATGTCGCCGTCCCCCGCCACCCTGCGCAGCACAACGGCAGAGGCTGCTCGTCCGTGCGGTCGCGGCTGTCCCGGCAGATCGACCAGCTGGTTGTCGGATTCGGCGCCGATTACGAGGACCGCGCGGGAGCCCGCGGTGATGTAGTGATGCCCGACATTGAGCGCGGTCAGCAGCCCGGCTTCCCCGGCATAGAGGTCGAGGGCGCCAACCATGGGTAGGCCGAGCTCGACCTGGACCAGACACGCGGTGGTCGGCCAGAGGACGTCGGGAGACGTCGTCCCGACCACGATCAGCTGGATTTCCTCGACCGGCACGGTGGCTGCACGGAGCGCCGCGCGGGCAGCCCCGGCGGCCAGCGAAGGCGTGCTGAGGCCCTGGCCGGCTTCGACCCGGTTCGACACACCGTGGCAGTCCGCACCGCTGAAGTGGGGAGCCGAACTCGTGCCGGCTGGGGGAAGGTAGATGCCCACTCCGGCAACAGCTGTGCCAGCGGTCTTCATTCTCGCTGGGGCAAGGCTGGCGCTGGGAAGGGAGGTCACGCCTTATTCTAAGTCGGCATTTTGGGCTGAGTTACTCCAGCCGTAACGAATACGCGACCGGCGGACTACATACTGGGCCGCTCACAGCCGAGTCAGTTCGGTAATGTATATGCCAATTTGGGCTTAACCGGCCACGAGCCGGAGTTCAATACGGGAAGGAGGGCAGGATGGCCGAAGCGAACTTCGAGAAATTCCGCAGCATCATTGCGGAGCAACTCGGCGTCGACGTCGAAAAGGTGACCCCGGAGGCCTCGTTCACCGAGGACCTGCAGGCTGACTCCCTCGACCTCGTTGAGCTGATTATGGCCTTCGAGGAAGAGTACGGCATGGAGATATCGGACGAGGACGCTCAGAAGCTGCGTACGGTCGGAGACGCCTGGAATTACGTCAAGGGCAAGGTGTCGGTCGCCTAGGCGGCCCACCGTGACTTCCCGAGAGTGACCAGGGCGGCATACGGGGCTGGGCCCGTGGCCTTCGTCTTTCCCGGGCAAGGCTCTCAGCACGTGGGCATGGGCAAGGCCCTCTTCGATGTCTCCGAGACCGCCCGGCGCGTCTTCCACCAGGCGGACGAGATCCTCGGCTTCGCCCTCTCGAAGCTTTGCTTCGAGGGGCCGGAGGCAGAGCTCAACGACACGGTCAATGCCCAGCCTGCCATCCTGACGGTGAGCGTAGCCTGCCTCCACGCGCTCCACGAGCGCTGGCAGTCGCTCGGCCAGGTGGTGGCGCCACGGTGCGTCGCCGGTCATAGCCTTGGAGAGTTCACGGCCCTGGTGGCAGCTGACGTCATCGACTTCGAGCATGCGCTGCGCCTGGTCAGGGAACGGGGGCGATTGATGAAGGCCAACGGCGCCGACCGGCCAGGTGGCATGCTCGCCGTTCTCGGGCTGGAGCCGGAGGTCGTACAGCACCTGGTCGAGGAGGCGAGCAGCGAGGGCATCATCACGGTGGCCAACGCCAACTCGCCGGGCCAGCTGGTCCTGTCTGGCGAGCCGGCGGCCCTGCAGCGGGCGGCGGACCTTGCCCGAGCTCGCGGAGCAACCCGGGTGGTACGCCTCCCGATCACCATTGCATCTCATTCGCCCTTGATGGCCCGCGCCGCCGCCCAATTCGCTGAGCTCGTGGCGCACCTGCCATTGCGCCAACCCCGAGTTCCGGTCGTGGCGAACATCACCGGTCAGATCCTGACCAGCGCGGACGACGTGCGCCGGGAGCTGGCCGACCACATCCTCAAGCCCGTACAGTGGACCGGCTCCGTGATCGAGATGGTCAAGCGCGGCAGTGCTGAATTCCTCGAGATCGGGCCCGGGCAGGTCCTGTCGGGCCTGATTCGCCGCATCAGCGCCGAGGTCCAGGTGGTCACCCTCAACGATCGTGAGATCGCCCGGGCGCTGGCCCTGCCGTCCGACCCGATCCGGTGAAGCGCGTAGTCATCACCGGAGTCGGTGCGGTCACGCCGGTCGGGCTCGACGTGCCCAGCACCTGGGCCGCCCTCCTGGAGGGACAGTCCGGGGTGGGCAAGATCACGTTGTTTGACGCCAGCGAGTACCCGGTGCAGATCGCAGGCGAGGTGAAGGGATTCGACCCGGCCGGGCGAATCGAGCCCAAGGAGCTGCGCCGAATGGACCGGTATGCCCAGCTGGGGCTGATCGCTGCCCAGGAGGCGTTTGCCGATGCCGGGCTCGAGCGCAATGGCCTGCGGGACGAGATCGGGGTCGTCTTCGGGAGCGCCGCAGGCGGACTGGGAACCCTGCTCGAGCAGCAGCGGATCCTGCTCGAGCGTGGGGTGCGCCGGGTGAGCCCGACATTCCTGCCGAATATGCTGACGGACACAGCCTCGGGTCACATCGCAATCGCGCTCGGCCTGCGCGGGCCGAATATGGCCATCGTCTCAGCCTGTGCAACGGGTAGCCACGCGCTCGGCGAAGCCTTCGAGACCATTCGACGCGGGGATGCCGATGCCGTCGTGGCCGGCGGCTCGGAGGCGTCGCTGGTGCCCGTGGTTTATGCGGGTTTCTGCGCCATGCGCGCCCTGGCCAACCACGAAGATCCGGCCCAGGCCTCCCGGCCGTTTGACCTGCACCGGAGTGGGTTCGTGATCTCGGAGGGGGCGGGGGCCATGCTGGTGGAGGAACTCGACCATGCCCGCTCGCGCGGAGCCCGGATCTACGCGGAAGTGCTCGGCTACGGCTCGAGCAACGACGCCTTCGACATGGCAGCCCCGGCGGAGGGGGAGGGCGCCGTCCTGACCATGGCCCGCGCCCTGAAGAAGGCTGAACTCCAACCCGAACGAGTCGATTACATCAACGCCCACGGCACCGGCACTCCGCTGAACGACAAGTTCGAGACCGATGCCATTCACCGGGTGTTTGGGCCGCACGCCAAGCGGTTGGCCGTGAGCAGCACCAAGTCGATGACCGGTCACATGATGGGAGCGTCCGGCGCCGTCGAGGCGGTCGTGTGCGCGCTCGTCATCCGCGACCAGGTGATCCCGCCCACCATCAACCTGCGCACTCCCGATCCCGACTGTGACCTGGACTACGTTCCAGACGCGGCCCGCAAGGCCGATGTCCGGATCGCGCTGTCGAATTCCTTCGGCCTGGGCGGCCACAACGCCAGTGTCATCCTGGGCGCATACGACGGCTCCTGACCGGAGCCTGATTCAACCGCCCGGTTTTGGGTAGATTTCTGAATACGGACCGAATACAAGCGCTGTGCTATCATCAGGCGGTTTTTAAGGGCGGACGGGGCCTGGTCGGAGCAAGCAAAAGGAGAGTGTCATGGCGGTTACCGGCTATTGCTTGAAGGACAAGAAGAAGGTTGAGATCAAGGATCCGCAGCAGATCACGATGAAGAACGGGAAGCCGGCGACGACCGGCGTGTGCCCGGAGTGTGGCACCAAGATCTACAAGATCGGCAAAGCGTAACTCAGCGTCGTCTCGTTGACAGCCGGTGGTGTTCCCACCGGCTTTTTTAACGCTTAGTAGCGGGCCCTGCGGGTTCTTTCCCCGCCAGCTCACGCTCGATCAGGTCCAACAAGACCTCGGTGGCGCTCAGGGAGACGTCCACCCCCAGGGTCTTGAAGATCTGTACATTCGCCGGGTTGTTTACCCGGGCCACCGTTTTGGGGACCTTGAACTTGCGCTTGGCCAGCTGGCAGGCGACCAGGTTGTCCTCGTCGTCGCCGGTGACGGCCACCACCACATCCGCCCGCTCCATACCGGTGGTGGCCAGGAAGGCCATCTCGTCGCCGTCGCCCACCATCACGATCTCGCCCAGCTGCCCGGCGCCCGTGAGCGCCTCTGCCCGGCGGGGGTCTTTCTCGATCAGGGTCACCTCATACTGGCGCTCGAGCAGGTGCTTGCTCAGGTAGTAGCCGACCTTTCCGCCGCCGATCACGATCACGTACATTCAGTTCCCCTTCAGCATGGCGTGGATCTGCCGCGCCCCGGCCAGGGTCGGACAGATGGTATTGAGGCCGAGCTCCTGGTAGACGTCCTGGCGGATAGGGTCATAGATCCGGGTGATCACCTTGGGGACGTGAAAGACCTCTCGGGCGATCTGGGCCGCCATGATGTTGCGGTTATCGCCGTTGGTGAGGCTGGCGAAACCGTCCGCGTGCTCGATCCCGGCCTGGCGGAGCACGTCCTCGTCGATCCCGTTGCCGAGGACCATCTGGCCCTTGAAGTCGGTTCCCAGGCGGTCAAAAGACCGTCGGTTGCTGTCCACTACCGTCACTTCGTGGCCGGCCTCCTCCATCGCCCTGGCCACCATCGCACCCACGCGACTGCAGCCGACGATGATCAGTTTCATAGGCGAAGACCAATTATAGGTACCCAATTCAGGCTGAACTCAGCACCGGGATGATTAATCAGGCCTCTTCTGAAGCTCAGCGGCCGTAGGCGAGCCGGGCGGCTTCCACCTCCGGGAGTCCTGCGGCTACGATCTTCGCCTGGGTGGTCGGGATGTCGTACGGCACCCGGCGGAACTGGACGGCATGCCGTTCCAGGTCGACGACGGCGCAGGACGCGTCCGGGTGGCCGTCCCTAGGTTGGCCCACGCTGCCGGGGTTAACGAGCGCACTGTCCGGGAGCGCTATCCAGTCCGTCTCCGGGAGAAGCGGCGGTACCCACTCGCCCTTGTCGGTGAACACGCGCGGCAGGTGAGTGTGCCCGAAGAAGCAGAGGCGGCTCCCCAGCCGGCTCAGGATGTCCATGGCCTGGCTCTCTTCCAGGATGTATTCCCACAGGTAGGGCTTGCGGGGGCTCCCGTGGACGCATCGATGGGGGCCGATCCGTCCGTTTAGGGGAAGGTCACTCAGATATCGTCGGTTGGCCCCGCTTAGGACCGAGGCCGTCCACCTGGCAGCGGCCGCGGCGTCGGGGTTGAACCAGTCGAGCACCTGGGGCGTGAGCATGGCCTGGTCGTGGTTGCCCCGGACGGCGCGGGCTCGGATCGAGCGTAAGCGCGCGATCACCGCATTAGGGTCCGGCCCGTAGCCCACGATATCTCCCAGCGCAACGATTCCGTCGACCGGAGGGAGCGCTGCGAGGACGGCGTCGAGCGCCTCCAGGTTGCTGTGGATGTCGGAAAGGAGGGCGAGCTTAGGCGTAGACCCGCTCGTGAACGTACAGGAACAGGATGCGGACGATCGCCGCAACCGGGACCGCGATGAAGAGCCCCAGGATGCCACCCATGTATCCGCCGACCACGAAGGCAAAGATGATGAGCATCGGGCTGAGGTGAACCGCGTCGCCAAACACCTTGGGCGAGACGAAGTTGTAAATGACGTTCGAGATGGCGAAGTAGATGATGAGGACGAGCACAACCTTGCTCATCGACTGGGAGACGAAGGCGGCCACGGCTACTGCCGGGACGACTCCGATGAATGGGCCGATGAACGGGATGAACGCGGTCACGCCGGCGATCATGCCCAGGGCTAGCGCGTAGGGGACACCCACCAACCACATGGCGATCCCGGTGACGACCCCGATCATGGCGCAGATGGTCAGCTGGCCACGCATGTAGGCGCCCAGCATCTGGGAGATCTCGCGGCTGAGGTCGCGCGCGTCCTCCCGGTATCCGTACGGCACCAGGTCCTCGAAGAAATGGCGGATCTTGTGCGCGTCTTTGACCAGGAAGAAGGCGATCAGGAGCACGAGGACGGCCTGGAAAAGCCAGTTGAGGAGCATGAATACGTTCTGCACGACCGACTGCAACTGGCCGGCCAGCAACCCGGGAAGGTTGCGGACCATGGCGTCATAGGCCTGGCGGACGTCGACCGGGATCCCCAGTACCGAAACCACATGATGGTTCTCGGCAAGGTCCTGAAAGTAATTGGCGATCGCCGGGCCCTGGCCGACGAGGGCGACGAACTCGTCCCGGGCGATCGGGAACAGGTAGAGGACGATCCCCACCAGACCGGCGGCGAAGAGCACGTAGAGGGCGGCCAGGGCCGCTACCCGGGGTACCTTGCGATGCTCGGCGGCGTTGACCAGGGGGTTGATCAGGAGGGCGAGCACCACAGCCAGGATGAAGGGGCCAAGGATGCCTCGGATGGCGACAGCGAAGATGAGGGCCAGGAGCGCGAGGCATCCCAGGAAGATGAGTCCCCTAAAATCGCGGTTGGCCCAGAGTTCCTCGACGCGGCGTCGCTGGATCATTTAGCAGACCGTTTCAATACAACGGCAGGTCTATCCACGGCATGCGAGGTCGAGGGGACCCGCCGGCTGCACTGCACGATCAGCCAGACGATCCCTGACGCCATCAGGATGTCGCCGATGCTCACCAGCGAGGAGCGGCCGACCAGGCTGGGGATGCTGAAAATGTCCCCTATGAACCAGGGACCGTAGGGCTGAGGCAGGAGGACGTGAAGCGGATCGAGGCCGTTACGAAGCGCGGCCAGCCGAGCCGAAGAAGGGTCCATCCCGCTCGGTAGAACGACAGGCATCCGGCCCCCGAAGGACACGATCGCCGCCAGGTTCAGCACGAGCCCCGCGCCAAAGAGAAGGGCTCCGGGGATGCGCCGGTTGAACCAGACGACCGCCAGGAGAAGGACGGCCCCCACGATGTTGAGGGGCCGGGCGATATTTACCGCGAGCTCCGAGTGAGCCGTCCCAAGTAGAGCCACCACGAGCTTCAGGCCGAAGGCCCCGATCAGGAGCTCCAGGTGCTTGACCCGAATCTGGCTCAATCGGCGGACATCGCCGCCAACAACGACCGCCAACACCAGGGCGCCGGCGATGACCGCGAAGAAGAGGAACACCTAGCCGGAGGCGGTCGCTTTGAGGGCCGGTTCGGCCGTGACTTCGCGCAGAGTCGCTTCTCGCATGTCGCGAAATGCGAAACCCAGTGCGGCAGCACCTATCAGCAACAGTCCTGCGGTCACAAACACCATGTTGGCACCCAACCGATCAGACAACGGCCCGGCGATTGCCATGCCGCCCAGGAGGCCAGCCTGCGCGAGCAGAAATCGACTGGCCATCACCCGCCCACGGAAGCGGTCGGGCGCTTCGCGTTGCGTCACTGAGATGAGGGGAACGTAATAGACGGTGCTTGCACAGCCGCCCACGCTCAGAAGGGCCCCCGCGAGCCACACGTTCTGGACCAGCCCGGTCAAGGCGTACATGACACCAAACCCGAAAACCCCCGCCAGAATTAGGGTCCCGGCCTTGTACCGCGACATCAACTCCGGCGCAAGGAGCGCTCCGATGATGGCCCCGGCGCCCATGCCTGCCTCTAGAAGTCCGTACGCGAAGGCATCGCCATGAAGAGGCCCGTAGGTCAAAAACACGAGGGTCGGATAGGTCATCCCAATAAACAGCGCCGCCATCGAAGTAAGGGCCATCGTCGAACGAAGGATCTGGCTTCCAGCAATGATCCGAAGGCCATCTGCGACATCCTGCAGTATGCGGAGCTCTTTGCGAACGGCCCTGTAGGTCACGTCGGCCACGCCAAGGAGCGTCACGGCGGAAAAAATGTAGGTCGCCGCATCGATGATGAACAACGGCTTCCAGCTGATGAGGGCCGCGATAATTCCCGCCACCGAGTACCCGAGCAATTCCATAGTCCGCTCCGACGATGAAACCAGGCCGTTGGCTCGAACCAGCAGCGAGGCTGGCACAAGGTTCGGAACTATCGCAAACTTCGCGGGGTTAAAGAATGCGCTGGCCGTCGCCACGAGTAGGACCGCTACGAATACCCCAGGCAGCCACGTTACCGCGAGAAAAGGGATTGTCACGGTCACAAGGGCCCGGATGATGTCCATGACAACCATCAGCCGTTGACGGTTGAAGCGGTCAACGACCGGTCCCGCAACCAGGCCGAACAGTATGCTCGGAACCGCTTTGGCGATCAGGCCGAGCGCCACCACGGTTGCTGAGTGGGTGACGAGGAACAGCATGATTGCAAGGCCCGTCGTGTTCATCATGTCGCCGAAGTAGGAGACGGCCTGTCCGATCCAGAGCCGCCGGAACGGAGCGATCTCGAGCACCTCTCTATACCCAGGCTTGCGAGGTTGGGGAGCTCGAGGCGCGATATCTAGATGCCAGCGGGCTGCAACGATCTCCTCGAGTGCTTGGATAACCGTCGGGTCGTACCAGGTGCCGGCCAGGCTCCGCAGTTCGTCGATGGCTTCTTTGGGCGTCTTGACGGTTGGACGGAACACGCGCGCCTGCGTGATCGTGTCGAAAGCATCACAGGCGTTGACGATCCGCGAGCCAATTGGAATTTCCGCTCCTTTCAGACCGTCAGGGTAGCCTGCGCCGTCCCAGCGTTCATGGTGGTGGCGAACAATCTCGGCGACGCCCCGCTGTTCAGGGTGCTCGGCGAGGATCTGGGCTCCTTCCACCGGATGGGTCTTGATGATTTCGTACTCCTCCGGCGTAAGCTTCGCGGGCTTGAGGAGAATCGAATCCGGGATGGCGATCTTGCCGAGGTCGTGCAGGATTCCCCCCACGCGAATCGTGTTGCACATCTCCTCACTGAGATGGAGCGCGCGCGCCACGCCTTCGCACATCTCTCCAACCCTCTGGGAGTGACCAAAGGTCTGACCGTCGCGCTTGTCGACGACTCGGCTCTGCATGATGAACGAGTCCCGTAGCCACTGGTCGAGCCGGTTCTGTTTCTGAAGACTGGCTCGGTAAACGAGCAATGGCCCGTACAGGAGAAAGACGACGACCCGGGCTGGACCAGTCTGTTTAAGGAAGATATAGATCAGGTACCCGAGCACGGGTAGCGCGATGTATGTAAGCCAGCTGCCAGCCAGGGTGTTCTTTGCTGTGTGCCAGAAGCTGGAGCCCTGAAAAAGAGTGAAGAACAGCGCAACCAGGGCGATATTCAGACCGACAATAATCGCGACGGCGAATGGCTGGACAAGATACCAGCCGATGGCCTCCTTTCTCAAGCCAAGGGCGAGAATGCCGAGGCTTGGGAGACCGTAAATAATCGCGAACATCCCTCGCGAGAACAGGAAACGAGTCCACGTGATCTGGCGACCTGGAATTCGTTCATCGACGGTCCCAAGCGCGGCGACCCACATCAGCGCCCAGGGGGGCAGTGTAAGAAGCGCTCCAAAAAGGGGGGCAAGCCCGACCGTCATTGAGACGCCGTACCGGGTCTTCATCGGCGAAACGGACGACAAGAATGTCAGGAGAAGTAGGATGATTCCCCACGAGATCACGTCGACCCCCCGGTCCGAATGCAGGTCCGCAGGAGCCTGGACGAGTGTGGTGATGACCACGAGGCCAAGGCCAAGCCCCGCCACGGCCAGCGCGTAGACAGTAAACAGTTTGGGCCGGGCCATCAGCGTCCTGAGTATCTTAAAGAGATAACTCGAATGGAACGCGTATCCGACAATTACAGAAAAACCCGGGCGCAGGCCCGGGTTTTTTCCTTATCCAGTGTCTGGTCTTAAGGCGTCAGATTTGCGCCGCCGGCCAGGATTGCTCCAAGGAGGCCAACGACAACCACGATCAGCTTCTTCACGACAACCACCCCCACTTTGATTCCCGGGACCCCAAATACACGGCTCCCTTGGTTCCCCTAGCGTATGGCGGGGGTGTTGGGGGCGTAAATCTGTCAACTGGGCAATTCGCTAGCCAATTGATAGCGAACGAATGTTCGGCCTAAGCCTCCATCCGGGCCGCCTGGGCCGCCGCTTCCGCCCGGGTCTGGACCCTCAGCTTCCTATAGATGTTGCGCAGGTGCGATTTCACGGTGCCCTCGCTAAGGGACAGGCGGCTCGCGATCGCCTTGTTGCCCTTCCCCTGGGAGACCATCTGCAGGATCTCGGCCTCCCGCTGGGTCAGCGGGCTCGCCAGGGGCGCGGCCGGCTTTCTTCGCAGGGAGCTGCCCAGGCGGATGATGACCCTCCGGGTCAGGGTGTCATCCAGCAGAAAGCGGCCGGCGGCCGCGTCCAAGATACTCCGGGCGAGGGTGACCGGGTCTACGTCCTTGAGGACGTAACCGGAGGCGCCTGCCGCCACCATCTCCACGATGTCCTCCTCCGCCTCGGACACGGTGAGCGCCAGGATCACCCGGTCAGGGTCCTCCGCTTTGATCGCCCGAGTAGCCGCAATCCCGCCCATCTCCGGCATGTTGAGGTCCATCAGGATGACGTCCGGTTTGAGCTGGCGCGATCTTTCCACCGCCTGCTGGCCGGTGGTGGCCTCGGCCACGATATCGATCTCGGGAAAGTCCTTGAGCATCCCCTGCACGCCTGCCCGAAAGATCGGGCGGTCGTCGGCGATCATCACCCGAATCCGGCTCACCCTGCCGCCTCGCTCGGTCCGATGAACGTCACGGCAGTGCCCTCGCCAAGGTGGCTAACGATCTCGACGGTTCCTCCCATCAGCTCAGCCCGCTCGCGCATCCCCACCAGCCCATAAGAGCCGGCTTTGCGTGGATCCTCGGCGACATGACGGACATCGAAGCCGCGACCATCATCCCGCACGTTGAGGATCCAGGGAATGTTCGAGAGATCCAGCGTGACCCAGACATTGCGGGCCTGGGAGTGCTTGCGCACGTTCGAGAGGATCTCGCGCAGCACCTGGAAGATGCCCTCCTTCTGCTCAGGAGTCAATCCGTTCTCCTCTCCCCGGATGCTCGCGTTGGTCTCGATCAGGTGCATCCGGCCGAACTGGTCCACCAGCTTCAGAACTGACGCCAGCAGGCCTTCGGATCGGATGGTCTTGGGTCGGAGCGATTGGAGGATATTCCGGGCGCTCGCCAGGATCTCCTCTGCCATCGATCGCAACTGCGGCAACAGCTGGGCCGCGTCCTGCGGATCCCGCTCCCGCCGCTGCTCGTAATACTTGAAGAGAGCGACCACCGCCGCCAGGTCCGAGGCCAGCCCGTCGTGGATCTCGCGGGCCAGCTTCAGCCTTTCCTGAAGTACGGCAACTTCCTCCACCTTGACCGCCAGGCTGTGGGCGCGAAGAGCGGCAACCGCTTCCGCCGCCAGGTCCTCGAGGCGCACGGCGTCGCGCCGGTCGAGCCGCCAGGGTGTGCGGCGCAGCAGTGCCAGCACCCCGACCGGCCGTTCCAGCGGTGGCGATAGAGCAATCGCGGCGAAGCCGTGATAGCCGGCATCCAGCCAGGCGGTCTCCTCGGGGGCCAGCGATTCACCGGCGAGGTCCTCCACCGTGAGCACGTCGTTCTGCTCGAGCACCGCAGGCAGGAGGATTCCGCTGAATGAAACACCCGCCTCGGGAGCCGCCAGCGAATCCGTGGGAACCCCGGCGCGCAGCACGAACTTGCCGTCATCGCCCACGGTGTAGACCTGGCTGGCGTCGACCTGGAGCAGGTCGAGGGCTTGCTGGGCGGCGGCGAGCAGCACAGTCTGCAGGGCTCCGCCCATCTGCTCGCCGACCAACCGCGACGGGACCGCGGCTGCCTGGGTCTCGGTGGGGATCGGGGCGGCTGAGTCGTCAGTCCGTGCCGGCTCGGGCGGCGTCTCCGTCGCCGGCTGAGCATCAGCGAGCTGGTTCGAGCTCCCTGTCTCGGTCTGATTCGGGGCTGGTTGGGCAGGCGCGGGCGGCGCCGACGGCGGCGTGGGTGCCTCGGGTCGCGTCCGCTGCATGGATCCGGCGAATAGGTCGAAGAAATGTTCGAAGACGCCGCGCTCGCGGAGGTCGATGCTGCCATCGATGGCGGCCAGCATGTCGTTGACGGCCTGGACTGCCTCGTGTTCCGACCCGTTGCCCTCGGTGACGCCGGCGCGGACGCTGGCTGGCTGCCGGGCGGCACCCCGCAGGTGGCGAATCACCTGACGCAACCGCTCGGCGGCAGCGGCCTCCTGTTCACGCGTGGGGGCGGCGGCCGTGGCGTGGGCGAGCTGATCCGCAATGTCGGCGAAGTTGACTTCGAGGTAATGGATGAGAACGTCGTGCATGTCCGTTCAGGCCACCGTTCGACTAATCGAAGGCCGTTAAAAGAGGCTTGTCAAGGGAACTTCGGCGGATGTTGGTGAGGGGCTTCTCAGTGTACAAGAGAGTCAGGGTGCCATCGCTATAATGACCGAGTTTCCCAGCTTGGCTCCCAGGATTTTGTGATTCCTATTGACTGCTGAAACTGCTACGGTTCGGCTCTCCTACATCATCAACCACGATGTGATGCGAGCCGCATTACAAAACTTTTCCGCCCGGACGGGCCTTCCACTGGCCGCCGATGCGGCGGACGGTTACACCATCCCGCCGGGGCTGCCGCAGCCTGATTTCTGCCTGCTGTTGCAGAACTTTGGGCGGTGTGAGATGTTCGCCGCCCACTCGCCGGCGCAAAACAACCACGAGCCGCAGCTTCGTTTCGACGGCGCCCAGATCGGGCACCTGGTGATCCCCATCTGCGACGGCAGCAAAGCGCTTGGCCGGCTGGTCAGCGCTCCCTTCGCAGTGTCACAGCCCGATTTCGCCACTGTCTACGAGCTGGCCCGCACACTTCCGGTCCATCCCGACAACCTGATGAAGGCCGCAGCCGGGGTGCCGGTCGTATCACAGGCCGAGATCATGGAAGCTGCCAACCTGGTGCAGACACTGGTCCAGCACGTCGTCGCTCAGAACTACAAGCACCAGGACGAGCTCACAGTGCTGCGCGCCTTCGACAGCATCATGACCAATCTCAGCTACGAGGTCCTGAGTGACATGATCCTCAACCTCGGCAACCGCCTCCTCCGCGGCCAGGCCTCGCTCCTGTACCTGGTGGGCGAGCAGGGCGAGCGTGAGGAAGCCTACGCAGGTCCTGACGTGGAAGGCACCGGGGACCTTCGCCGGCTGCTCATGGAGATGAGTGACTTCGTGCTTCAATCCAAGCGGCCGCTCTCGGTCCCTGACGCCTCTCAGAGTCCCTGGAGCCAGTTCCTCCTCGGCCGCTCCGACGTGAAGGGTTCGGTCACGATCACACCGCTGCTGCAGCAGGACCGGATGCGGGGAGCGCTCGGCGTTTACGCGGGCGATGCAAGCCGTGACCCGGAGTCGGATCTGCACCTGCTCTCGATGCTGGCCGCCCAGGCGGTCAACAGCCTGGTCATGCTGGAACGCCTGGTAGCAAGCGAGGAACAGGCGCTGACGGACGGGTTGACCGGCCTCTACAACTATCGCTTCTTCCAGGAGCACCTGCAGCGTGAGCTCAGCCGGGCGTCCCGCAGCAAGGCGCCCCTCTCGCTGATCGTGCTGGACATCGACAATTTCAAGGTCATCAACGACGCCTACGGCCACGCCGTGGGTGACCGGGTCATCCGCCACATCGCCGACCTGATCCAGCGGCACACGCGCAAGGCGAACGTCCTGGTGCGCTACGGCGGGGACGAGTTCTGCGTGATCGTGCCCGAGGGTGACCTGGACACTGCCCGTGCGGTGGCAGACCGGATCATTACAGGCATCCGCAACACACCGTACGGGGATGAGCCGCACGGTGTTCCGCCTCAGACCCTGACGGTCAGTGCCGGCGTTACCACTTATCGACCGGAGGAAGACAATGCCTTCTCCTTCTTCAAGCGCGCGGACGAGAACCTGCTGGTGGCCAAACGCACCGGCAAGGACCGCGTGACAGCCGAGTAGTCAGCTCCGGCGCTTTAGCGGGCGGCCGAACAGCCGGCGAAGCACCCAGGGCAGGCTGGCCGCCACCAAGGGACGCTCCAGGAACGCACCCAGCTCGCTGAGTTTGGGAGACAGCTCGGCAGAGGTGTGCTGCAGGGTGAAGCCGTGTTCGTTCAGCCGCGAAGCCAGTGCTTGCAGGGCGTCGGCTTCGTCCAGCGCATAAGCCGAGAGAGCGCTGGCCGAGCGCGAAGCCGCGCGGCTCGCCCGCCAGCAGGCTATCCCGGCCGCCACGAGGAGGATCGCGCCCAACCCGAAAAGCACGAGATAGGCGAGGGCTACTCTTCGGCCTCCTCCGCGCTTGCCACCCCGGCAATGGTCGCGACGGTATCGCCTTCGTCGAGCCGCATGATGATGACGCCCTGGGTCTGCCGGCCGGTGACCCGAATGTTCTCGATCGGCGTCCTGATCACCTGGCCTCCCTCCGAGATCACGATCAGCTGCTCTTCTTCGGGGTTGACGACGACCCGCATCCCAACCAGGGGTCCGGTCTTGTCCGTGATGGCCATGGTGTAAACACCCTGTCCACCCCGATGGTGCGCGGGATACTCCTCGATCGGGGTGAGCTTCCCGTAACCCCGGGCCGATACGACCAGCAGGTGTGCACCCTTGCGGACGATGTCGAATCCCGCCACCAGGGCACCCTCTCGTAAGGAGACCCCGCGGACGCCCTGGGTATCACGACCCATGGGGCGCGCCTCCTTCTCGCTGAAGCGAATCGCCTTCCCGTCGGTGCTCGCGATGATCAGCTCGTCGGAGCCGGAGCTGAGCTTGACCCAGTTCAGCTCGTCGTCGGGATTCAAGTTGATGGCGATCAGCCCGTTGCGCCGAACCTGGCTGTAGAGGCGAGCCGGGGTCTTCTTGATGGTGCCCTGGCGCGTGACCATGACCAGGTAGCGGTCCTCCGCCCAGTCCGTGATCCCAACGACGGCGGTGATCTTGTCCTTGGGTTCGATGTCGATCAGGTTGGCGATGGGCAGGCCCTTGGCCTGGCGACTGACGTCCGGGATCTCGTGCACCCGCAGCCTGAACACGGAGCCGTGATTGGTGAAGAACAGCATGTCGGAATGCGTGGAAGAGATGACCAGGTGCTCGACGAAGTCGGACTCGACCCGGGCGGCGCCGAGCACGCCCTTGCCGCCCCGACGCTGGGGACGATAGGTGGTGGCCGGCACCCGCTTGGCATAGCCGCGATGGGTGAGCGTGACCACCACGTCTTCCTTGCGTACCAGGTCTTCTTCGCTGAGCTCTACCGACCCCTGCAGGTCGATCTGTGTCCGGCGGGCGTCCCCGTATTTCTTCTTCAGCTCGGCAAGGTCTTCCTTGATCAGCAGCAGGATCTTGGCCTCGTGGGCGAGCAGGTCTTCGTAGTAGGCGATCCGCTTGATCACCTCCTCGTACTCTTCCTGGATCTTGCCCCGCTCGAGGCGGGTGAGCCGCCCAAGCCGCATGTCGACGATCGCCTTGGACTGCCGCTCGGACAGCTTGAACCGCTCCTGGAGCCGTTCCTGTGCCTGCTTCTCATCCTGCGATTCGCGGATGGTCTTGATCACCGCGTCGAGGTTGTCGAGGGCGATCTTCAACCCTTCGAGGAGATGTGCGCGCTCGCGGGCGCGGTTGAGCTCGTACCGCGTCCTGCGGGTGATGACCTGGCGACGGTGGTCGATGTGATGCTGAAGGAGTGCCTTGAGGTTGAGCACGACCGGGCGACCGTCCACCAGCGCCAGCGAGATGACCCCGAAGGTCGCCTGCAGGGCCGTGTGCTTGTAGAGGTTGTTGAGCACCGTCAACGGCCGGGCGTCCTTCTTGAGCTCGATCACTATCCGCATCCCGTGACGGTCTGACTCGTCGTTGAGGTCGGCGATCCCTTCCAGCTTTCGCTCGCCAACCAGCTCCGCGATTCGGGCGACGAGCGTCGCCTTGTTGACCATGTAGGGGATCTCGGTGACGATGATTCGCTCGCGGCCGTTGGGAGCCTCCTCGAAGCTCACCCGAGCACGCACGATCAGCCTGCCGTGTCCGGTGCCAAAAGCGGAGGCGATCCCCTCGCGGCCGATGATGATGCCGCCCGTCGGGAAGTCCGGTCCCTTGATCAGCTTCATCAGGTCCTCGGTGGTGGCGTCCGGATGGTCAATCAGGTAGCTCTCGCCGTCGCACACTTCCGCCAGGTTGTGCGGCGGGATGTTGGTTGTCATCCCGACCGCGATCCCGGACGAGCCGTTCGCAAGCAGGTTGGGTAGGCGCGAAGGCAGGACGGTTGGCTCCTGCCTGGTCGCCGAGTAGTTGTCGACGAAGTCGACCGTGTCCTTTTCCAGGTCCGCCAGGAGCTCGGCCGCGATCTGCGCGAGGCGCGACTCGGTGTACCGGTAGGCTGCCGCCGAGTCACCGTCTATGGATCCGAAGTTCCCCTGGCCGTCGACCAGCGGGTAGCGCAACGAGAAATCCTGCGCCATCCGGACCAGGGTGTCGTAGACCGCCGCTTCGCCGTGTGGGTGATAGCTCTTTATGACTTCACCGACGATGGCGGCACATTTCTGATATCGGGCGCCCGGCGTCATCCCCTGCTCCTGCATCGCGTAGAGGATGCGGCGGTGCACGGGCTTGAGCCCATCGCGTACGTCGGGGAGCGCCCGGCTGACGATAACGGACATGGCGTAGTCCATGTAGCTGGAGCGCATCTCGCTCTCGAGCTGTAAGGGCAGGACGGTACCGATGTTCAGCGGATCCATTCAGTCTCCTGGGATTGCGATGTCAGTTCGGGTCAAATTTCCTGAGGACGATGCAGGCATTCTGGCCGCCGAAGCCGAATGAGTTGGACATGGCGACATTGATCTCGTGGCGTCGCGGGGCGTTGGGCACGTAGTCCAGGTCGCAGTCAGGGTCTGGATGCTCGAGGTTTATGGTGGGATGCACGATGCCGTGATTCATGCAGAGGATGGACGCAATCGCTTCCACCGCGCCGGCCGCGCCCAGAAGGTGGCCGATCATCGACTTGGTGCTGGAGATGGGGATCTCCCGAGCCCGGTCGCCCATCACCCGTTTGATGGCAGCCGTCTCGGAGCGGTCGTTGAGCTGGGTCGAGGTCCCGTGGGCGTTGATGTAGTCGACGTCCCCCGCGCCAACGTGCGCGTCCGCCAGCGCCTTGGCCATGGCCCGGGCCGGACCGTCGCCGTCCTCCTCCGGCATAACGATGTGAAACGCATCGTCGGTGACGGCAAAGCCGATTATCTCGGCAAATATCTCGGCATCACGCTGGCGGGCATGATCCAGGGTCTCGAGGACGAGCATGCCCGCGCCCTCAGCCGGCACGAACCCGTCGCGTTGGGCGTCGAACGGCCGGCTGGCCTTGATGGGGTCCTCGACCTGGGTCGAGAGCACCCTCATGGCGGCAAACGATGCCATGCCGAAGCGGCACAGGTTCGCCTCCGCACCGCCCGCGAGCATAACGTCGGCGTCGCCACGCTGTAGTACCCGGTAGGCATTGCCCAGGGCCTGGGTCGACGCGGCACAGGCTGTGGTGTCGGTGTTGTTTGGGCCCTCCAGCCCGAACTGGATGGCGATCTGGCACGACGCCATGTTGGGGATGACTCGGGGGACGAAGAACGGCGAGATCCGCTCGGGTCCCCGCTGCCCGCGCTGGGTGAAGGCTTCGATTTCCTCAGCGATCTCCTTGAAGCCGCCGATGCCGGTGCCGACCTCGCAGCCGATTCGGGTCCGGTCCTCAGTGGCAAGATCGAGCCTTGATTGGTCGATGGCCATTCTTGCGGCGGCCACACCCACCTGGCTGAAGCGCGCCATACGCTTGCCTTCCTTGAAGTCCATGTAGTTGCGCGCATCGAATCGTTTGAGCTCGCCAACAACTTTTGTAGGCAGGTCAGATACGTCGAACGTACTCGCCAAGCCGAGCCCGGAGCGACCCTCGATCAGGCTGTCCCAGAATTCGATCAGGCTGTTGCCGTTCGGAGCGAGCACCCCCATCCCGGTGACCACCACGCGGTGTTCCCGGCGCTCCCCGTTGCGCGCCATTTCGGTCATGTTACGCGGGACTGCCCTTCGATCGGCGCGGTCACAGCCGGTCGCTCGTGAATGGCGGACGCGATGGTACCGACGACGTCCCGCTGCACGGCATCCCGGGCCACCCGGACGGCGTTGAAGATGGCGCGCCCATCGGAGCGGCCGTGTGCGATCACCGCGACCCCGTTGACACCCAGCAGCAGGGCGCCGCCAAACTCGCGCCAGTCGGCCCGGCGCCGGATCGAGCGAAGCTTGGGTCGCAGCAGCAGACCACCCAGGGTCGCTATCGGATCTCCCCGGGCGGCATCGCGCATGGTCCGAAAGAGGAACTCGGCCACGCCCTCAGCTGTCTTGATCAGGATGTTGCCGGCGAAGCCATCAGCAACGATCACATCTGCCTTCCCCTGGAAGACGTCCTTCCCCTCCACGTTGCCAACGAAATTCACGCCGGCCTGCGCTTTCAGCAGGGGTTCGGCCGCCTGCACCAGCTGGTTGCCTTTGCCCGATTCCTCCCCGTTGCTGAGCAGAGCGACCCTGGGGTTGGCGATGTTCATCAGTCGCTCCGCGTAGATCATTCCCATAACGGCGTATTGCAAGAGGTGCTCGGGGCGGGCGTCGGCATTGGCCCCCACGTCCAGCAGGAAGGCGTTCCCTCCGCCGGCGGTTGGGATGGGTGAGCCGATGGCAGGCCGGTCGACGCCCCGTATCCGGCGGAGGCCGAAGAGGGCGGCAGCCATCACCGCTCCACTGTTGCCGGCACTGACGAAGGCGTTGACCCGGCCGTCCTCCACCATCTGGATGCCGCGCACGATCGACGATTCCTTCTTCACTCGCACGGCCTGGGCGGGGTGCTCGTCCATGGCGATGGTGTCGGGCGCGTCCTCGATCACCGCCCACTTGCCGGCGCCCCCCGCGGTCAGCGCCCGGTCGACCTCGGCTTTCGGACCAACGAAGACCACCTCGACGCCAAGCTCCCGATGAGCCCTGACGCCCCCCGTCACGACCTCTTTGGGGGCAAAGTCGCCCCCGACCGCATCGAGCGCAATTTTCATGAGGCCCTCGAGGATCCGGCTTGAGCCGCTATACGTCCAGGTTGCGCACGGTCTTGGCGTGCGTCTGGATGAAGTGCTTTCGCGGATCGACATCGTTAC
>VBDY01000222.1:0-6039 GCA_005882775.1 Chloroflexota bacterium
CTTGGCGTTGCCGCTGACAGGTGCCGCCAGGAGCGCACATCCGAGAGCGCCGGCCTGGGCCCGAATTCGGCCCGAGACCTCGATCGAGACAGTTGAGGTGTCTGCGACGACCTTTGGCACCCGCCCACTGTCCGCAAGCAGACCGTCAGGTCCGGTCATCACGGCCGCGAAGTCGGGCGAGTCCGCCACCGAGACCATGACGATGTCGCGATCCGCCAGTTCGACAGGCCGCTCGACGATGCGCGCGCCCAGCACCGACAGGGGTTCCGCCTTGGATCGGGTCCGGTTGTAGACGGCGAGGTCACATCCGCGCTGGAGCAGGCGCGTCGCCAGCGCGTAGCCCATGCGCCCCGTTCCGATCCACCCCAGCTTCCAGTCAGCGCTCACGCTCGGTCCTCCTGAGGGCTCAGGCCGCGCCACAGCGCGCAAACGTTTGCCTGGTTCATAGCCTACTCGCCCATACCGCGGGAGGGCGCGTCTGCAGGCAGCCCTGGGCCGGCGACGGTCGAGCCGCGGACGACGAGCTGGGGCGAGTACACGACGCGCTTCGGCGTGGCCTGGCCGGCCGCGATCTGCCCCAGCAGGAGCCGCGCCGCAGCGCTGCCGAACTCGTGGATCGGAACGTGGACTGTGGTCAGGCCAGGAACGAGGCGGCTGGCGAGCGGGATGTCGTTGTACCCGACGATCGCCACGTCTTCAGGCAGGCGCAGACCAAGACCGCGCGCAAGCCCGTAGGCGCCCACCGCGACCATGTCGGTTACCGCGAAGACGGCCGTGGGAGGCTCTGGCAGCGACAGCAACCGTTCCATCGCGCGCGCTCCTCCCTCCTCGACGAATCCTGACTCGGCAACCAGCTCGGGACGGACGTCCAGGCCGGCTTCGGCGAGAGCTGCCTGGAAGCCCCGGCGCCGCAATACTCCGGTGCTGACTGTGGACTGGCCGGCGAGGTGGCCGATGCGCTTGTGGCCGAGGCCGATGAGGTGCTGCGTCGCCAGCCGGGCCCCAGCCACGTCATCGGAGCCGACGAAAGGGTCGGCTCCCTCATCGCTGAAGCGGTTGACCAGCACATATGGCACGTGCTGATGGCGCAACCACCGAACCGCCGGATCCTTCAGGAACGAGCTCGCGAGGATGATCCCGTCAACGCGGCGCGCGATGAGCGAGTGCAGGTGAGCCTGCTGGCGATCCGGGCTGCCGTCGGTGTTGCACAGAAGCACCTGATAGCCGCCGGGCGCCGCGCCGTCTTCCACGCCCCGGAAAAGACCGCCGAAGAACGGGTTGGTGATGTCCGGGATGACCACGGCCAGCACCAGCGTCCGCTGCAGCTTCAAGCCCCTGGCGATGCCGTTGGGGCGGTACTCGGTCTCCCGCAGGAGCGCTTCGATGCGGGCCCTCGTGGTAGGTGCTATGCGGAGGCTAGGGTCCTGGTTGACGACGCGCGAAACGGTCGACGGATGGACCTTGGCCCTGGAGGCAAGCTCTTTCAGCGTTTGTTCAACTCAAGGCAAGCGAGCCAGCGCCGGCCTGGGTGTAAGGGAAGGAGCGAGCATGCGCACGAGCTTGAGGGGAGCCCTCCTGTCGGTCCTGGCGATGGTGATCGCCGCGTGTGGCAGCACCGCGCCCACTGCCCCTGCAGCCCCGATCACGATCGGCGTTTCGGTGTCACAGAGCGGCGACTTCTCCGGTGACGGCAAGGCACTGGTCCAGGGCTACGACCTGTGGGCTCAAGACGAGAACGCCAAGGGCGGGTTGCTCGGACACAAGATCACGATGAAGTACGTCGACGACACCAGCAGCACGCAGCAGGTCGTGAGCAACTACGAAGGCCTGATCACCCGCGACAAGGTGGCGCTGGTTTTCGGACCTTTCTCGAGCTTGCTGACCATCCCGGCCTCGACGGTGGTCGCGCGTTATGGCTATGCATTCCCCGAGCCCGCCGGCGGCGGGCCGCACGTCTTCGATCGCGGGCTGACCAACATCTTCTTCGTGCAGCCGGCGGCGGTTGAGGACAACCTGGTGAGCTACACCAAGTGGTTGACCGGGCTTTCGGCCGACCAGCGCCCCACCAGCGTCGCGTACGCAACGCAGGACGACCCGTTCACGCAGCCACAGGTGGACAAGGCCAAGAGCCTGCTCGAAGCTGCCGGGATCAAGACCGCCTACTACCGCGTGTACCCGGCGGAGACGACCGACTTCACCCCAATCGCGCTGAACGTCGTCCACTCACAGGCCGACGCGGTCATCCTGGGCACGCAGCTGCCCGACGCCGTCGCTTTCGCCAAGACGTTCATCCAGCAGCACTACAACCCCAAGACGCTGATCGAGACCACCGGCCCAGACCAGGGCGCGGACTTCTCGAACAAGCTGGGAACCAACACCGAAGGGATCATGGTGCCGGCGGGATGGACCGCCAACGCCAAGGCTTATGGAAATGACAAGTTCGTGAGCGAGTTCATCGCCAAGTACGGAGGCACGGCGGCCGACATCAGCGCCGACGCGGCAGAGGCCTACAGCGTCGGCCAGGTAGTCGATGAGGCCGCGACCAAGGCGAACAGCATCGAGAACGCCAAGCTGATTTCTTCCCTTCACAGCGGCACGTACCAGACGATCCAGGGCCCGATGGCCTTCGACTCGAGCGGCAAGCCTCAGGGAGGAGTCGGCGTGTACATCGAGCAGTGGCAGAACGGGGCCGCGATTTTCGTCTATCCGAGTTCGGTCGCCGCGGCGCAGCCCGAGTATCCGAAGAAGCCCTGGTCGTAGCACGCTGGGACGGTGATCCCGGCTAGGTTCGAACAGTGACGCTCGTCCTCGAGGCTGCGGTGCTCGGCATCCTGACCGGGGGTGTGTACGCGCTGATGGCCTCTGGGCTGACGCTGATCTTCGGGGTCATGCGCATCATCAACGTCGGACACGGCGCGCTGGTCGTGCTCGGCGCGTATCTGAGCTTCGCCGCCTCGCGCGCGCTGCACATCGATCCCTTCGTCACGCTCGTGATCACGATGCCGGTGATGTTCCTGCTCGGGTTTGGCCTACAGGTCGTGTTCATCCGCCCCCTCAAGACCGACCGCGAAGCCCTTTCGGTGCTCGTCACCTACGCGATCGCTCTCGGCCTCGAGGGCATTCTCGGTTACGTGTTCGGCGCCAACTACGTGCAGCTCCAGGCTTGGTACGACACCGCCAGCTTTCCCATCGGTGACTTCCGGATCACCTACGTGTACGTCTTCGGTTTCGTGCTTTGCCTGGCGATCCTGGTGGTGCTGTTCCTGATCCTCTACCGGACCACGTTCGGAGCGTCAATCCGAGCCACCATGCTCAATCGAACTGCGGCCCAGCTCATCGGGATCGACGTCGACCGCGTCTCAGCAGTCGCGTTCGGCATCGGCATGGCCACGGCCGCCGCGGGCGGCGTCGTGTTCGGGATCACGACCGCATTCAATCCGGGCAGCCACTACGACCTGATCTCGCGGCTGCTCACGATAATCGTCCTCGGCGGGCTCGGCAGCCTGCGGGGAGCGGTGATCGCGGCGCTGATCATGCTGGTGTCGGAGGACATCACCTCGGTCGTCATCTCGCCTGTGTGGGCGAGCTTCGTTTTCTTCGTGATCCTCATCGTGGTCCTGCTGGTGCGCCCACAGGGCCTCTACGGCGTGCGCGTGCGGGAGAGGATATGAGCCTGGCCCGCAGCGGGGACGCCTGGAAGGTGGGCGGGCTCATCGCAGTGCTCGCCATCGCGCTGCTCCTGCCGGCCATCGCGCCCGACCCGGCCACCACCAACGTGGCCGTCTTCACGGTGATGTACGTAGGGCTGGCGACTGCCTGGAACATCATGGGCGGCTACGGTTTCGGGTCGTACACGCTCGGGCTGCTGCTGGCCCGCATCGGGATGGCGGGCGGTTACGCGCCGTTCCTGATCGTGCCCGCGGCCGGCCTTGCCACGGCCGCCCTGGCGCTGGGCATCGGCTGGTTCGCGCTGCGCACACGCGCGGCGACGTTCGTAATCGTCACCATCGCTTTCATGTTCATGCTGCAGCTGCTGGCCGAAAACCTGGTTGGCCTCACAGGCGGAGGTGGAGGCCTGAGCTATCCGGTGCCGCCATGGGGTGGCGATTACTTCAACACCCCCTTCTACTACGCGATGCTCGCGCTGGCTCTCCTCAGCCTGGCCATCTCGTGGCGGATCAGGCGCTCCAAGTTTGGCCTCGGCCTGCTGGCGATTCGTGATGACGAAGACAAGGCGCTGGCTGTCGGCGTGCCGACCCGTGCCTTCAAGCTGACAGCCTTCGTCATCAGCGCCGCTCTGGTCGGGATGATCGGCGGGGTCTACGGCTACTACGTGACCTACATCTACCCGCAGTTCGTTATCGACCCTCTGATCGGGATCTCGATGGTGCTGATGGTCTTCCTGGGCGGGCTCGGCACCCTCACCGGCCCTGTGCTCGGCGCGGTGATCCTCGAGCCCGCACAGCTCTACCTCGCTTACAACTACGGCGCCAGCAGGCTTTACCTGGTCTTCTACGCGGCGGTCTTCCTGATCGTGATCCTGGTGCTGCCGCGCGGCATCGTGCCTTCTGTCGGCCGCCTGATCAGCGATCGGCGGGCGCGGGCCGGCCCGTCCGCTCCAGCAGCGGCGAAGGCAGTGGCGCCATGAGCCTCTTGAAGATCGAAAGCCTGACCAAGCGTTTCGGCGGCGTTGGCGCCGTCGACGACTGTTCCCCTGAGGTGGCGTCAGGAAGCATCACCGGGCTCATTGGACCCAACGGCTCCGGCAAGACCACTGTGTTCAACCTCGTCACGGGATTCATTCCCAAAGACAGCGGCAGCGTGAGCTTCAAGGCGCGAACCATCGATGGCCTCGGCCCTGACCGCATCTACGCCCTCGGAATCGGGCGGACGTTTCAGCTCGCACGCATCTTTCCCCGCCTCACGGCGCTCGAGAACATGCTCGTGCCGGTCCGGCGCAAGGGCCTGCGCGCGCTGTTCTCGGGCGCCGCCTGGAGCCATGAGAAAGAGCGCGCCATGGAGATGCTGGAGTTTCTGGACCTCTCGCTCGTCGCGAAAACGCTGGGCGGGGAGCTCTCATACGGCCAGCGGAAGCTCCTGGAGCTCGGCGCGGTGATGATGGCCGAGCCCGAGCTCGTGCTGCTGGATGAACCCGCCGGCGGCGTCAACCCGGCACTGCTCGAGCGCATCGGCGACCGCATCCGCAGGCTCAACGCGCGCGGCATCACCTTTCTGCTGGTCGAGCACAACATGAGCTTCGTGATGAACCTGTGCTCAGAGGTGGTCGTCCTGCATCGAGGCCGTCCCATCGCGTCTGGCCGGCCCGCGCACGTGCGCAGCGACCCCGCGGTGCTCGACGCGTACCTCGGAGCCTGACCGTGGCCGCGCAGCTCGAGCTGACAGACGTCCGCGCGGGTTACGGCGGCGGCGACATCCTGCAGGGCGTCGACCTGATCGTCGACGAGGGCAGCCTGACCTGCATCGTGGGGCCCAACGGCGCCGGCAAGTCGACTGTCCTTCGGGTGATCAGCGGCCTGCTCAAGCCGAGCTCAGGGACGGTTCGTTTCCGCGGCCGCTCGATCCAGGGCGAGAGCCCGCGGGCGATCCTCGCCCGCGGCATCGTCCAGGTGCCCCAGGAGCGCAGCCTCTTTCCCACGATGAGCGTCTGGGAGAACGTCAGGCTGGGCGCCTACAGCGTGCGTGACCGCCGCCTGGTCCAGGAGCGGCTGGAGCGTGTCTGCAACAGCTTCCCGATCGTCACGGAACGGCGCCATGAGCCGGCAGCCTCGCTGTCGGGGGGCCAGCAGAAGATCGTCGAGTTTGCGCGCGCGCTCATGCTCGACCCCGCTCTCCTCATCCTCGACGAGCCCTCCATGGGCCTCGATCCGAAGACCCGTTCGCTTGTCTTCACGACCATCGGCGATATGAACCGTGAAGGACGCACGCTGCTCCTGGTCGAGCAGAACGCGCGCTCGGGTCTCGGCATCGCCACACACGGGGTCGTGATGGAGAGTGGGCGCGTGCGCCTCCAGGGTTCTG
>VBDY01000222.1:6082-8339 GCA_005882775.1 Chloroflexota bacterium
CGTGCCCGCATCCTCGCGCAGCGATTGCGACATCATCTTCGCAGGCGCCGGGCACAACAACCTTGTCACCGCGGCGTACGCGGCTCGCGCCGGCTATCGCGTCCTCGTACTCGAAGCGGCCCCGCGAATCGGCGGCGACACGACATGCGAGGAGCTGACGCTTCCCGGCTACATCCACGACCCGTGCGCCACTGCGCACAACCTGATCCAGAGCAATCCGCTGATGCGCAACAACGAGCTGGGCCTCGACCGGTACGGCTTGAAGTACCTCTATCCCGACCCTGTCTTCACGATGCCGTTCCTGGACGGTTCCTCGATCACGATGTGGCGAGACCTCGACCGTACGTGTGAGGAGCTCGCGCGCTTCTCGACCCGCGACGCGAAGGCTTACCGAGAGCTGCTGGCGGACTGGGAGCTGATGGCCCCCGTTGTCAACGAAGAGCGAGCTGCACCTCCGCTTCCGCCCGCCGAGGTCGACGCCATCACGCGGCAGAGCGCGCTCGGCGAAAGGATGCTGGCGATCCGAAACGCCAGCGCTCTGGAAATCATCGAGGAGCGGTTCACCGAAGAGCATGTCCGCGCATTCTTCGCGTGGATCGCATTCATGACCCTGCATCCGCTGGACGAGCCCGAAACAGGCCTCATGGCCTTCTCGCTGGTCGCGGGTAGGCAGCGCTTCAGCTGGATCCTGCCCGAAGGTGGGTCGATCCGGCTGCCGCTGGCGCTGGCGCGCGTGATCGAGGCGGGAGGCGGCACGATTCTCACCTCGAAACCGATCGTCGGCATCCGCTGCACCGGCGGCCGCGCGACCGGCGTGGTGACCGCGGACGGATCGACCTACACCGCCGCGAGAGCGATAGTGTCGACGATCCACGTCAAGCACCTGGCCGGCCTGGTCGGGGAGGACCTGCTGCCGGAGTCCTATCGCGCCGGGGTCGATCGCTGGAAGCCGAACCTGACGATGTTCGCGACGCACTACGCGACGACAGAAGCACCGCTGTTCAAGACGCCTCGCGGACCGGAGGCGGCTGTCACCGCAGGTGCTCTGGAATCGCTCGAAGCCTATGAGGCGATGCTGCGTGGTTACCGGTCGGGATCGCTGGAGCTGGACCAACCCGTGTTCCTGGCCCTCACCCCCTCGGTGATCGACCCGTCGAGGGCGCCCGCAGGTCACCACACGTTCAAGCTCGTGAGCTTTTTGCCCTACGAGCTGGCGGACGGGCCCGAGGAGTGGGACCGGATCAAGGACGACGTTGCCAAGGAGCTTTTCGAGAAGCTGGCGCCCCTCACATCGAACCTGACGCCCTCGATCGTGCTGGGGCAAAAGGTGGAGACCCCGCTCGACCTGGAGCGCCGAAATCCTGCCAACTGGCGGGGGTCATGCCATGGGGGCGCCAACTCCCCCGAGCAGAGCGGCTTCTTCCGCCCGGTCGAAGGCTGGTCTTCATACCGCACACCGGTCGACGGGCTGTACCAGAACGGCTCGTGCACTCACCCGGGCGGATCGGTTTCCGGCCTGCCGGGCCGCAACTGCGCGCAGGTGCTTCTTCGCGATCTCGGGTCGAGCCTCGAGGACGCGATCGCGAGCGCCGGTCGGGTGAGGACGTGACCGCGCAGGGCGAGGCCGATCGAGTCCAGGTCGCAGCCCATCACTGGCGGCCGCGATTCGTGGCCAACGGAATCGACGTCAACGATTTCGACTCGACGGTGGCCACGACCACGAGCTGGTCTGACTGGGGCCCGAGATGGCGTGCGGTCGGCGAGATGCACGAGGAGCTGGGCCAAGAGGCCGAGCGGCGGGGCAGGCATCTCTCTGCGGCGGCCGCGTACCAGCGGGCGGCCTGGTGCTACCACCTGGGCAAGTTCCTGTGGTTCGAGCAGCCCGACGTCCACGCCCAGCTCCGCGACCGTTCCGTCTCGATCTACCGCCGTGCTCTGCCGCACCTGGACCCGCCCGCGGAGAGGCTGGAGATCCCCTTCGAGGGCCACTTTATCCCCGCGAACCTTCGCCGCGCCGCCGCCATCGAGCGACCGCCGCTGGTGCTGATCGTGCCCGGCCTGGACTCATCGAAGGAGGAGCTGTTCGCGATCGAGGAGGAGTTCCTCCGCCGGGGCCTCGCCACGCTCACGCTCGATGGACCCGGGCAGTCCGAGAACTCGGTCCACTTCGCCATCATGCCCCACTGGGAGAGCGTCACCACCCCGCTCCTGCATCACCTCTCGCATCGCGACCTCGGGGCGGACCAGCACCGGATCG
>VBDY01000222.1:8350-8833 GCA_005882775.1 Chloroflexota bacterium
ATTCACGCGGTGGTCGCCCTGGCCGGGCCCTACAAGCTCGCCGAATGCTGGGAAGCGCTGAACCCGCTCACCCGCGGCGGCTACACCTTCTACACCAAGTCGGCCGACGAGGCCGAGGCAAGGCGGAAGGCCGAGGACCTCAACCTCGAAGGCGTGCTTCACCTGGTCAAGCAGCCGATGTTGGTGATCCACGGCGCCAAAGACCGGCTCTTCCCACCGTCACATGCCGAGCGGATCGCGCGAGAGGCGGTCAACGCAACGCTCGTCCTCTATCCCGATGGCAACCACGTTTGCAACAACATCTCCTACAAGTACCGACCGCTGATGGCCGACTGGATGGCCGAGCACCTGAACTTCTAGGCGCCGAGCTCCGCTCCGTTGAGCGTGGTCTGAAGTGTGACGGGGATGGGGTGGCGCAAGCTCTGGGCCGCATGGCACGCCCGTTCGGCGTGTGCCGCCAGCCGGCGTACCTGTTCACGCTCG
>VBDY01000223.1 GCA_005882775.1 Chloroflexota bacterium
CGCTTTCCTCGTGCCGCCATTGGAGTAGGTTTAGCCTATGCCGCAGGTCACGCCCTCCGCAAGCGTGCCTGTCACTCTTCGTGAGCCTGCGCGCGGGGCCCATTGGGCATGACGGTGCCGGAATTCATGGCAAAGGCCGAGGAGATTCTCTCCGGCGGCGTCATTGCCGAGAAGCTCTCTGTCGTCGGCCGCCTGCTGGCGACCGCGGCCCGCGAACCAGGGTTCGTGCCCGAAGCCGAGCTGCGCGGGCTCCACGGCGGCGATTCCGCAGCGACCCTCCTGCGCGTGGAGTCCAGTGGCTTGACCCTGATGCTGGGCCGTTTCTCGGCGAGCGAGGAGACGCCGATACACGACCACGGCTCCTGGGGCATCGCCTGCGTCATACGCGGCCGCGATCGCTATCGCCACTGGGAGCGACTAGACGACGGATCCAAGCCGGACCGTGCGCAGGTCCGGTTGCTCTATGAGAAGGAGCTAGGACCGGGCGATTGGGTGAGCTGGCCTGACCGGCCCGGCGACATCCACAGCCAGCAGGGGATAGGGGAGCCAGCGCTCGAGCTCGTGCTGTTTGGCAAGAACGTGCTTGAGATTCCCCGGCAGTACTTTGATGCCGCCACCGGCGCGGTCAGGACTGCCCTACCGCAATAGCCGTACCGAGACCTGACCCATGGCCAGGCCTCGGCTCGCCGTCTAGCCTTCGATCAGCTTGTCGGCCGCGCCGATCGGGATTCGCAGCGGCTGCGCTTTCGCCACCTTAGGCACGCTTACCATCAGTACGCCGTTCTCGAACTTAGCGGTGATCTTCGTGGAGTCGACCTCCGTGGGCAGCTCGAGCGTGCGGCTCCAATTACCCCACGGACGTTCCTGGCGAATCAACTTGCCCTCGATCTGCACCGGCGCGGCCTTCACCGCGATGCTGAGCACCCCGCCTGCGTATGTGACCTCAACCCCGTCTTGCGGCACGCCCGCCACGGACGCGTGAAGCTGGTAGGCATCGTCGGTTTCGAGGATGTCGACCGGGAGGGCATAGGTCGGAGTGCCATCCTCTTGTGTGGTAAGGCCAGCGCCGAAGAACCGCTCAAACAGGCGATCCATCTGGCGAGGGGAAATCATCAGATCAGAACCTGGAGCCAGACGATAGAACGTTGTCATTTCAATACCTCAGCTCAAGAGCTCAAGGGGCGGTCCGGACCCCAAACAGGGGCGAGAGGGGACCGCTAAATGGGCGGTGAGTCACAGAGTATGTACCCAGAGTGGAGACATCTCAAGCATGGCAAGGAAGTGGACAGTGCATGCGGAGCATTCGTCGCCTGTTAGCCTCCGTTCGAACGACGCTTGTTCACGATCACGTAGGCCCGTACCGGGAAGGTCACGCCGCCTACCCAGGCGATGGGCACCGCGTGCAGCCGGGCGCCCTCGTTCGGGAGGGCCTTCAGGTTGGTCATGTGCTCGCAGACCGGGATGCCGGCGCCGAGCAGCATCGTATGCGCGGGTCGCGACAGGTCCCCGGTGTCATCTATGTTGAGCGAATCGATGCCGACGAAGGCGGGCCGCTTAGCGACCAGTAGCTCGCACGCCCCAGCAGTGAGGAAGGTGTTGTTGTTGAAGTAGGCGTCGGTGCCCCAGTGGTTAGAAAAATCCGTTCGGACCAGCACGGCGCGTCCGCTGAGATCTAGATCCCGGAACAGGTCGGGGCCAATCGCCCGTGCGGCCCCCGTCGCGTCAACCACCGCGGTTGGCAGATCCGCCAGCCGGTCGAGCGGGAGGCCGGCCAGGTCGACGCCGTCGCGGTAGCGATGCCGCGGTGAGTCGACGTACGTTCCGGTGTTGCCGCAGAGGTGAAGGTTGGCGATGTAGAACTCGGCCTTGTTCGCATAGCGCTCGCGCGAAGCGTCGTAGTCCACGACCACGTCGACCTTCGGTTCCGGCAGGCCGGGATAGGTCTTCATGCCGGGGACAATCGGATGGCTCAGCTCGATGAAAGTCGCCATTGCCGGAGTATATGGGGCAATGGAGAGAGGATGGGATCCCGGAGAACCGCTGGCCGACGTGTCACCCGGGATGTGGATTCAGGAACGGCTGTGGTCGTGGGGCCCTGGGAGCAGTCGGCAGGGAGTCGCCGTCGGATGCATCGTGCCTGAGGGATTTGAGGCTTATGCTCGCGTGCTCCACCCCGCCTACCGCGAAGGCGACCTGGCGCCCATTCGCTGGTCGGCGGTGGCGGCCAGAACCGGCGCCACAGCGCATCCACTAATGCAGTTTCATCGCATCGCGAAAATTCCCCTGCACGAGTACCCCAGCTGGGGGATGCTGCCGTCAGAAGGGTCCCTTCCCGCCATTGAGGCAAAACGGCTCGTCTCCATCCTCGGGGGATTCACCTCAAGGCCCGATCGCTGCTACCTCGGCATCTGGGAGGGGTTTGGTGTGCCTGAGCTTCAGGCCTGGCGCCACCGCCCGCGGTTGTTCCTGCCGCATCGTGCTTACTTTCTATTTCCCGGTCCGATCGATGGCGTCGCAGCCCTTAGCTTTGGAACTTTTCAGCATCCGGCCAACCTCTGGTGGCCGCAGACGCGGACCTGGTGCGTGGCTACCGACATCGACCTCTATGAGACCTATATTGAAGCTCGAGGATCGGGTTGACATCGACGGTGACCTGATCAACCGGTAGTAGGCGGCCCACCTTGTCTTTTGCCGTTGCGGGGTGCATCCTAGGGCCAGGGAGTCGCAGAAGGGCTCACACCAGGAGGAAGCAATGAGCGTGGAGGTTAGACCGGCACGCGTCAACACGATGGCCCCCGAAGGAAAGGATCACCTGCTTCGGGTGGTTCGCCAGGAGCGCGCGAAATTCTACGACTTGATCGACAGTGCGACCGACGAGACCTGGAAGACGGCAACGCCCTGCACCGAGTGGGAGATTCGTGATCAGGTGGGGCACCTTGTCGACGTGACCGAAGGATATATCGAACGGTTCGCGCTGGCCCGCGCCAAGCAGCCATTTCCCGATGGCCTCGGCTTGCCGGGCATGGCGGAGATGCTCGACACCGGGTCGAAGCGCTTTCGCTCGACGTCGCGGACCCAGCTGATCACCCGGCTCAAGGAGTCCTCGGCAAAGCTCTTCGAGACCTTCGACGCTCTGACGCCGGAGCAATGGACGGGCGAGCTTATCCCTCACGTCTATATGGGACCGTTGCCGACGATGATCTACCCAGCGTTCCAGCTGATCGATTACTCGGTGCATGGCTGGGATATTCGGGCGGGCCTGGGAGAGATGCAGCCGCTCAGCGACGAGGCTGCCAACGCCCTGATGCCGTACATGTTCATAGTGCTGCAGGTCACTGTGGATGCGGAACAGGCCAAGGGATTTGATGCGACCTGGGGCGTCCGGGTCAGCGGCGACCAGGGCGGGAGCTGGAAGCTGCAGCTCAAGGACGGGAAGCTGACCTACGAAGAGGCGAGTGTGGCCGGCTTGCCGGTCGTCTTCAATTTCGATCCCAACGATTGGGTGCTGACCGCCTACCAGCGCTTTCCGGGCGGAGCGGCTATCGGCGACCGTGCTCTCGCGTATCGGATCCGGCGCTTGTTCTTCAAGATCTAGTCCCTGGAGGAACGATGGCTACTGTCAAGGTTGATTACGAGGCAAAGCGCGAGGCGCTCAAGAAGGCTTATCTCAAGCCGAAGTCCAAACGGCCGGCTACCAGCGCTAGGGGTATCCACCACCTGGCGCTGATCTCCGGCGACAGCGAGCGCACGATCAAGTTCTATAGCGAGGTGCTCGGCTTCCCGCTGGTCGAGATGTTCGAGAATCGCGACCTCAAGAGCTCGACCCATTTCTTCCATGACCTCGGCCATGGCAACCTGCTCGCCTTCTTTGATTTCCCGGAGGATCCGATGCCGCCCACCCGCGAGTCTGTCGGCGGCATGCACCATGTCTCGATCTCGGTCCCCCGCGAGCAGTTCGACCGCATCCAGCGAGAGCTGGACCGGCTCGGAATCGAGTATTTCGGTCCGGATCGAGTGGAGAACTCCCTCTACTTCAAGGGCCCGGATGGAGAATTGCTGGAAATCGAGGCAGACCCCCTCGAGGTGATGGAGGGCCGCCCGCTCGCTCAGTAACGGCTAAGGC
>VBDY01000141.1 GCA_005882775.1 Chloroflexota bacterium
GTCCGCCGGCTCTATGAGCCGCGTTTTCGCGAACGCACTCTCCTCACCCTGCTCGCGATCGCAGTCGCTTACTACGCGTGGTGGTCCGTGCAGCAGTGGCTGACGCTCGACGCGAACGCCCTGCGCTTCGACTTCGTGAACTACTTCAATGGTGCCCACGCAGCCCTGAGCGGCGGAGACATCTACGCGGACTTCGATCGATTGTGGGGAACCCAGGCCTGGACGGTTGCCTACATCTACCCGCCCTTCTTCGCCCTCGTGCTGGCGCCGCTGACGAGCCTGGGCCTGGTGACCGCCGGCCGCGTCTGGCTGATCCTGATCCAGCTGACCTTCGCCGCCGACCTCTGGCTGATCCTGCGCATCTCGCCCGAGCTGTCGAAAAGCGCGCGCCGAATCTTTCTGCTGGCCGCCTTCGTCTTCATGCCCGTCTACCTCAATCTCAAGTTCCAGCAGGTGGCTACCCTCTGGCTGCTTCTGCTGACGGCAACTCTCTGGGCAGGACTCGCTCGTCGCAACCGGCTGACCGGTCTCTTCATCGCGGTCGCCGCCTCCCTGAAAGTGGTGCCCATATTTCTGATCCCACTCTTCGGCCGGCTCCGCCGCTGGAGCACCGTGGTCTTCGCCAGCGCCTTTTTGATCGCCATCACCGCCATCAGCCTGGTGCTCTCCCCCAGCAGCCTGCAGTTCTTCACCGTTGTCCTCCCCCGGATCGGGCTGGGGAACTCCAACTGGGACAACGGCTCGATCACCGGACTGGTGAGCCGGTTCGTGGCCTTCTATCCCTCAGCCTTCGGCGGCAGCACCGCCTCAGTTGCAAAGGGGTTGATCCTGGTCGGGGTCGCGGCCATCCTCGGCCTCACGCTGTGGTTGGTCCCCGGACGGGACGGCCCCTGGGTGCTCCGGCTGGGGACGGGGGCGCTCGTGACCGCACTCCTGATGGTCTCCAGCGTGACCTGGCAGCATCACCTGGTTGTCCTGCTGCTTCCCATGGCCATCGCCATGGCCTGGATCCAGGCGCGCCGGCCCGGTGCGCTCTACGGCTGGTGGCTGGCCGCCGGCTACGCGCTCTGCTGGCTGGACCGCAGAGCCTTTCCGCTCCCGACCGACCAGGCCGTGCATTCGAGCGGGCAGGCGCTGCTGGTCCTGGCCGGGACCTCGATCAAGCTGGCAGGGCTGACGCTGATCTGGGTGCTTTTCCTCCGGATGCTTCGCCTGGAGCGAGCGATTGTGCTCAGGCAGCCGCGGGCAACGGCTGAGCCCGCTGCTTCGAGCGCCGCCTGAACTGCAGGCCGTAGACCACAAGCGCGGCGGTCAGGACGATCGGCCCCAGGCTGACCGGCGTCCCGCGCAGGTCGATCAGTACTGCCAGGTCCACCATGGCCAGCCCGTAAAGGGGCGACGGCAGCAGGCCTTCCACAAAAACCGACACGCAGAGCCAGGCGGGGACGGCCAGGAGGACGAGGTCATGAGGCAGGGAGTGGGGAGACCCGAGGATCGCCATGAACCCAAACAGGCAGGCCGTGGCGCTAGACCCCGAAGGCCGGCGCCAGGCGACGGCAGCCAGTCCAGCGGTTGTTAGCGCAAACAGCGCCAGCCCCACCCGGCTCGCCACCGATCCCGGGAGGACCGATGCCAGCGGCCCAACCCAGCCTTCCATCAGGCGCAAGGCCACGAGCTGGTCACCTGCGAATGCGCTACGGGCCATCGCCGCCAGCCCCTGTGGTCCCCCGGCGGCAAGCGGGCTCAGCAGTATCGCGCCGCCACCGGCGAGCGCCGCCAGGGCGGCGGCCCACCGGCGCTGGGCGACCAGCACCAGCAGATAGGCGGGTAGATACTGCGGCTTGATGGCGAGCAAGGCGCCGCCGATGCCTGCCAGCGCCACCCGGTCATGAGCACCCGCAACCACCAGCGAGGCCGCCCCCAGCACCAGGAGTGGAGTCAGTTGTCCTTCGGTGAGGGTCGCCCAGGCTGGAGCCGACGCGAGCAGTGCCAGCCACCCCAACCATGGAGCTCTGCCGGGCAGGCGGACGGCCGATTGCAGAAGGAAAAACGCAAGCAGCAGGATGCCGGCCCCGGCAAGCTGCCAGACGCGGAACGCGACATCGATCGGCAGCAGGGAAAGCGGGACGAACACCAGCCCGGCGGCCAGCGGCTGATTGAAGGGAAGCCGCGGGTCGATCGGTTCCCCCGGGGTCAGGTGCTGCAGGACCGTGCCAAGCCGGGCCTGGTCGTATACGTCTCCCGCCTGCCCGGTCCGAATCATGGTGCCCACCCCGTAGCCGATGGTGAAGTCGGAGGTGCGTCGGGACAGCTCGGGTTGGCGGACCGCCAGGACAATCCCGCCGATCGCCAGAGCGAGCACCATCGCTCCCACGACCCGAGCCGGCCGGCTGGTCACGACCGCACTTTGAAGATGGTCGCCGGCCCCTTCTCCTGGACGTCGATCAAGTGCGGGTCCGCGGCCAGTGACGCCCGGTCCGTCGGGCTGGTGGTCAGGACGTAGTCGATCCCGTTGGCGCGCAGGAAGTCGATTCGCTGCTCGACCGTCAAGGTGGTGAAAAAGGCGGTGGCCTGGTCGGCCTTGCTACCGGCATCGATGGTCTGGTCGGGATGACCAACGAAGACCCTGGCCTGGGTCTCCGCCGGGACGAAGACACCGTCCAGGTACCTGGTCAACACCACGTCGGCCGGTGTCACCTGAGGGGCCAGCCAGGCCAGCAGGCCTGCCTCGCCGACGCTTTCGTACTCGGCTCGCGCGTCCAGCCGAAGGCCGGCGATCCAGAGCGGCTGGACCAGGCTGAAGATCCCGAAAAGGCTCGACGCCGCCAGGACGGCGACCAGCACCGGGCCACGCCGGCGGCGGAGCACTACCCCCCGCACCACGACCAGCAAGCCTGGGGCCGCGCACAGACCGAATGGGATAGAGCTGCCCATGAACGAGCGGCCGACGATGCCGCTCAGCCCGGGCACGAAAACAAACGTGGTCATACCCACGATCCAGAGCGCGGGCAGCAGCAGGTCCGAGCGAAGCCGGCCGCGGCGAACGGCGATCAATATCAGCGCGGTGCAGACGAGGTGCGAGAGGATGATGAAGCCCAGCGGATCGCCGGCATCGAGCGAAGGCCGGATCACGCGCAGCGCTTGCGGTGCGGTTCGGAGCACGACCGCCGTGTAGGCGAAGTAGGGAGCGCAGGCGACGGCACCCGCAACCGCCAGCATCATCCCCCCGCGTGCCTGGCGGCCGATCGCCCAGCCGGCTATCACGAGCAGCGCGAGGAGGGCTAGCTGGGGATAGATCAATTCGAGTCCGACCAGGGCCGCCACCCCGCTTACCAGCTCGATTGGCGCAAACAGCCGGCGGCTGCGCAGTGCGACCGTGAATGACCAGCACATCAGCGCCAGCGCCGCCGGCAGGTGGGGCGCCATGGAGACAAGCTCCGCCGCGCTGGTGCCCGGGGACGCCATCTCGCTGGCCCGGACGTGGAGCGGTCCGAGGTCAAGGCCCGGAACCAGGAGGCCGATCCCTCCCCCCAGCGAGGCGAGCACGAAGGCCCAGCGGCGAAGCTTGACCGGCGTGAACAGCTCGGCGCACAGCCGGTAGATGGCAAGCAGGAGGGCGGTCGCCGCCAGCAGCCGGGCCGCGTGGTAGAGCGCTGGACCGTTGAGGAAGCCCAGCAGGTGGCCGCTCCAGAGGTACCAGGGGTAGATCAGGACACCCGGGAGCGTCTCGGAGGTGAAGGCGGGATGAAAGAGCCAGGCCCCCGCCCAACCGGCCTGCCACATCTGCTGGTAGACGAACGCGTCCCGCGCGATCACCACGTAGCCGCTGAAGACGGTCCCGGCGGGCGTGACCAGCTGTGCGATCGCGAGCGGGAAAGCGGTCAGCGACAGGATGACGCCGGCGACGGCATACAGCCAGCGCCACTCCGCACGGCTGACGCCTGATTGCTGGAGGGCGACCTCTTGCGGCTGGGGGAGCGGGAGCGCCCTGGCCAGGGCCATGACGACGGTGTAACGGCGGGTGTGAGGAACCCCTTCTCCTGGCCGTTATACGAAGGCCTTGGCTATTCCAGCTCCGGCGGTTGGCGCCGCCCGGCTTCCGTTACAGGATCGTCTCCCCCACCTCTTTCTTCCGGCCCTGCTGGTAGGGGGGCTCACCCTATACCTGCTGATGCTGGCCCAGGCGGCTGCCGGCCACCAGGACCTCGATACCTACCTGACCGCTGGACGGAACCTAGTCGCAGGCCACCCCCTGTACAGAGACTTCCTCAACCATCCCTTTCCGGACCCGACACTGCGACCCGCCTTCATCTATCCGCCGCTGTTCGCCGTGGTGATGGCGCCGTTCACATTCCTGCCGGGCGCCGCGGTTGCCTGGGTCTGGCTGCTTGTGACACAGGCAGCCCTGGCAGCGAGCCTGGCGGTGGTCCTGCGGTACCTGCACGCCTCGATGGCGGTGATCGTGGCGTCGGTGACGGCGAGCGTCACCTTCTACCCACTCTGGGTCGATGCGGTCCAGGGACAGGCAAACCTCCTGGTCCTCCTCCTCACCTGCTTCGGGATGGTGTGGATCGCCCGGGACCGGCCGGTGGGCGCGGTCGCAATCGGTGTGGCCGGCGCCATCAAACTGACCCCCCTGCTCCTGATCGTCTGGTTGCTGGTCGAGCGCCGGTTCCGTGCGGTGGCGCTCTTGCTGGCCGGGTTTGTGGGCGCGACCGCGGTCGGCGCACTGGTTCGGCCCGGCGACACCGTCACGTTTTTCCGGGACGTGGCGCCGGCGCTGGCCAGTGGCACCGCCTTCTACAGCAACCAGTCGCTTGCGGGCGTGCTGGGCCGGATTTTCACCGCCAACCCGTACACGACTCCGTGGGTCGTGCTTCCGCTCGGGATCATTCTCGCGGGCGCCGCCATACTGCTGGGTGCCTGGTGGTGGTCGGCCACCCGGGGCGCGCCGGACCCGCTGGCGCGAGGCGTGAGCTTCATCCCCCTCTTGCTGCTGCTCTCCGCAGTCACGTGGCCTCACCACCTGGTGCTCCTGCTGCCGGTCGCCTGGCTGGTGATCGCGAGGCTCGCAAGCAGGCGATGGCCGCAGCCGCAGACCCTGGTGTTCCTCGGGCTGATCGCCTGCCTTGACGTCCTCCCACGGTGGCAGGCGGGGCCCGGCTTCGGTCAGCCCGGTTTCAAGCCGTCCCAAACCGGCGATCCGATCGTGTTGATCGCGGCTAATGCGCTCTTCCTCGGCACATTGTTCGTTTTTCTGTGCGGACCATGGCTGCTGCGCTCCCGCTGAGCCGTCCGGCTCCCCAGGAGGCTCCCCGGCCGCGCCGGCTGGGGGTCGGATTCCCGCTGGCCTTTGCCGCCATCCTGGCCACGGTCTCGCTGGTTCCGTACGTGCTCGCCTACGTCATGACACCACCGGGTCACCACTTCGCGGGCTTCTTCTTCATCGCCGATGACGCCACCACCTACCTGGCCAAGATGCGCCAGGGAGCCGACGGCTCATGGCTCTGGAGCGACCCGTACACCAGCGAGCCGCACGGCGGCGTCTTCCTCTTCGGCTTCTATCTGCTTCTCGGCCACCTGGCCGCGCTGGCCCACATCCCGTTGGTCGCCGCCTATCACGTCGCACGAATCAGTGGCGGCCTGGCCCTCGTGTTCGCGGTCGATCGCCTCGGTCGCCGCATTCTGCGACCGGAGCTGCGGCGGCTGGCCCTGGTGATTGTCGTCCTGGGTTCCGGATTCGGTTTTTTGGTGCAGCTCGCCGGCAACCCCGGTGTCTTTGGTCAGAGGCTCGAGGCGCTCGATCTGCACCTGCCCGAGATCACCGGCTGGTACTCGATCCTGGCCATACCGCATTTCGCCTGGGCAACCGCATTCATCCTGCTGAGCCTGGTCGGGCTGCTCGCGATCGCCGAGCACCCGCGCGTCCAGGTCGTCATCGGCACGGGCGCATCGCTGCTCGCCCTCTCGGCCATCCACCCCCAGATGGTCGCGGTCATTCTCGGGATCTGGTGCATGTACCGGTTGGTGCTCGCAGCGTGGGGAAGGCGCCCCTCACTTCGTTCATTGATCGCGGAGGCAGGCGCGTTCGCACTCGCCGTCCCATTACTCGCCTACAACGCATGGATCCTGCTGAACGATCCCACCATCGCCAGCTGGGCACAGCAGTGGCGCCACCAGGCGCCCAACCTGCCGAGCCTGGTGGTCAGCCTTGGCCTGCCACTGATCGGAGCAGCCTATGGCGCCTGGCTGACCTGGCGGCGGCGCGATACCAACCTCGCCCTGTTGATGGTGTGGCTGCCGCTGGTCCTGGTGCTTCTCTACCTGCCCAACCTGGCCAACATTCAGCGCCGCCTCCTCGACGCGGTCTACGTCCCCATCGGGATCCTGGCTGCGGTCGGCCTCCACGAGGTCGTGACCCACCTACCGCGTCGGAGGGGCCGGATGCTGCAGCGGGTACTGGTGCCGGTCGCGTGCCTCTCGTCCGGCCTGGTCCTTGCGATCGCACTCCGTTTTGCCACCGGGGCCTTCCCGGAGGCCTACATCGATGACGGCCGCTGGCAGGCGATGAGCTGGCTGGCGACAAACCACACAGCCGGAGACCGCGCCCTGTCTTCGCCCGGATCCGGGCTCTTCCTGCCGGCCTGGTCCGGAGTTTCGGTCTATGTCGGCCACTACAGCGAGACGGTCGACTATTTCAAGAAGATCGCCACAGCCAACGGCATCCTTTCCGCAGGTTCATCTGCGCTGGCCGTCGAGTCATTCGTCCGGGACAACCGGATCACCCTGCTGTTCTGGGGCAGCCTCGAGACGCAGGCGACGGGTTATCAACCGGACGCCAAGGCGTACTGGCGCCCGATCTTTCGAAACGGGTCGGTCGCCATCTATCGCTTCCAGGCGCAACCGTAGATGGCGCTCCGAACGCCGGACCGGAATCAGGAGGTGGCCCCGGCTCGCCCTCCGATAAGGCGCTGGCTGTCCGTCGATCGGCACACCTTATGGCTTCTCGTTTTGTTGACTGCCGTCTTCTTCGTCCTGATCGCCGTCCGATTTTTGGTGGCGCCCCTGGACCGTTTCGACGAGGGCGTGACCCTGCTCAAGGCCGACCTGGCCGCCGCCGGCTGGGTTCCCTATCGGGATTTCTGGATCACCTATGGTCCTCTCGACACCTACCTCCTAGCAGGCGCATTCAAGCTATTCGGCGCCAGCGTGCTGGTCGAGCGCGCCATGGGCATCGTGCTGGCCTGGGCCTTTTCCCTGGTGGCCTACCGCCTGATGGCCTCGGTCGGCCTGCGGCGCGGATTGCGAATCCTGATGACGGGCCTGATCGGCCTGGTGCCGGTCTCGGTGGCTGCCTTCAACTCGTCGTTCCTCGTCAACCTGATCGGTCTTTGCGCTCTGCTCGCTTTCTTGCATAGTGTCAAGAACAACGAATGGCGCTGGCCGGCGATCGCGGGCGTCCTGACCGGGGTCGCCTCATTCAGCCGGCCCGAGTTCGCGGCCTCGCTGGGTGTGGGGTTGCTCGCGGGCTACATCGTCCTGGTGTTGCGGGGCCGGCGGGCGTCGCGCAAGAATCTACTTCCGTACGCGGCGGCCGGCCTGCTGACCGCGAGCATCCTCTGGGCGCCGACACTCATCGCCGCCGGGATCCAGCCCATGGTCAACCAGCTTTTCGTCTATGCCGTGCGCCTCTACCCGATGGCACGCAGCATCCCGATCGGCCAGGGAACCGACGGGCCAGCCGTGATCGTGTTCGCCTGCGGGTTCGCCCTGGTCTGGATCTGGGGTGCGGTGCACCTTTACCGGCATCGCACCGAACCGGACGAGGTGGCCCGGGTGCTGGCGTTGCTTCTCACCGGCCTGCTGATCTTTACCTGGGTGCGGACTCGGGCGGATGGCGCCCACGCGCTGAACGCCTGGCCCCCGACAGCGGTCCTGCTCGCCATGTTGATGCAGCCTCGCGCGTCGACCATCCGGCTGCGTCCTCGCTTTGACGCGGTCATGGCGGTGGCCGGCTGCCTGCTTTTGTTGGCAGGGGTCTCAGCGCTGGCGTATCGAGACCTGAGCCGCTCCACTGGCTCCGGGTCGCAGCTCGATCGGGCTCAACTGGTTGGCGATAGCTCCTGGATGCCGGAAGGTCAGCTGGCGGCGCTGGTGGCGAGGGTCGACCAGGCTGTTCCTGCCGGACGCCCCATCTTCATTGGGCTGCGCCGGAACGATCAGGGACTCTTCAATGACGCCATGCTTTACTTCCTCACCGCCCGGCGACCGGGAACCGTCTACTTCGAATTCCTGCCCGGATTCAGCAATAGCGAAGGCGTCCAGCGGACAGTGGCCTGTCAGCTCCAGGCTTCGGGGACGGCGCTGGCCGTGCTGGGTCCAAACTCCGCGGGCGAGCCATGGAACGCCAGCGCCCGCACCGGTTCTTCCTATCTCGACGAGTGGCTGCTCCAGCACACCGTCCAAGCCGCCGAGGTGAACGGGTATGAGCTCCTTCAGCTCGACCTGCCGGGGGGACGGGCGGGACCTTCTAGCTGGGGTGCCTGCGGACTCGCCCCGGAATAACCAACAGGTCGAGGAAGGCCTGGAGCCCCTGGCGCGTCCTCACCGTTGTCGCCGGCGAGTTTATCCATCGGGTGGGGACCTCGGCGATCTTGTAGCCTGCCTGCCGGGCACGATACAGCACCTCTACGTCGAAGCCGAAGCCAGGTGTCTGTAGCGGCGGGAAGACCCGCTGAGCCGACTCGGCGGTGAAAGCCTTGAACCCGCACTGGGTATCGTGGACGCCGCTCAGAACGAATAGGCGGACCAGGAAGTTGAAGGCCTTGCCCATGGTCTCGCGGTACCAGGGCTGGTGGAGCTGGACGTCCGAATCGCGCAGGCCGCGCGAGGCGATGGCTACCGCCGCCCCGTTGTGGAGCGGGCCCAGCAGCTTGTCGAGCTCCTCGATCGGTACGCTGAGGTCGGCGTCGGTGAAGAGCCGGTAGCCACCGCTCGCGGCTGCCATGCCCCGCTGCACCGCAGAGCCCTTGCCGCTGTTCCTGGGTGCGGAGACGAGTCGCAGCGCCGGCCAGGCAGTGGCCCGGCGCCTGACCACATCCGCGGTCGGGTCGGTGCTTCCGTCGTCCACCACGATCACCTCGGCGTTGAGGCGTCGGTCGGTGAGGTAGCGTTCGATCCGATCGAGCGTCCCTGGCAGCCGGCGCGCCTCGTTGTAGGCGGGGATGATGATGGACAGCTCAGGGATCTTGTCGGGGTGGGGGCTCATCAGGCCGCCTTCTTCAGTTCCTTCTCTCTCGCCGCCCGGAACGCCAGCAGCTCCTTGAAGGCACGTATCACCACCTTTGGGTTGGCGCCGGTCTGGCGGCCTTCAGTCCGCGGGTAGTGCTCGACCGGCACCTCGATGATACGGGCGCCGCGCCGGCGAGCCAGGACGAACAGCTCGGTGTTGATGAGCGCCCCGTCGCAGGTGAGCTCGACATTCATGAGCAGGTCGCGGCGGATCAGCTTGAAAGCGCAGTTGACGTCTCGGGCCAGCCGGCCGAAGAGCAGGCTGACCAGCGTGAAGAAGGCCCAGGCGTTGAGCCGCCGAGCGAGCGGGTCGCGACGGCGCCGGCGATACCCGGTCACGATGTCCGCCTGCTCGGAGCGGGCCAGCAGCCGGTCGATATCGGCAGGGTCGAACTGGTTGTCGGAGTCCATCATGAAGACCCAGGTGTAGCGGGCCGCCTTAAAGCCGCTGCGAATCGCGGCTCCGTAACCCCGGTTGACCTGATGGTGAACGATTCGGAGCGCCGGGTATGTGCCGCGCAGCCGCTCGAGCAGCACCGCGGTCCCATCCTGGCTGCCGTCATCGACCACGATGATCTCGTACGCGCTGGTCCGCGCGTGCAGGGTGTGCGCGAGCCGCACGACGCACCGTTCCAGGTTCCCTTCTTCGTTGAATGCCGGCATCACGGCGCTGATCTGCGGGCTGAGCGACCCCATCACTGCGCCATGTCCGTCGCCCGAAATGCCACCGACACGCTGTCCTCGGCGAGCTCATGCCAGCTCTGGTCCCGCCGCAACACGTCGACCAGCGGATGACCCTTTGGCAAGAGGATCACGTTCGGGTCGTAGCGGACGAGCAGCGTTCGCCAGTCGTTCGAGCTGTAATTGATGGAGAGGTAGTCGCGAAAGACCTGCGGCCCGTAGACCTCGACCCGTCCATCGATAAAGACCCGGCCGCCGCTTGGGTACAACCGCCAGAGCAGGTAGCCGCCGTAGTCGTAATAGTTGAAAACGCGAAGGCTGGACCCGAGCCCAAGGCGCTGAACCGCGTCGGTCGTCTTGACCGGGAAGGTCGCCGCAATCGCCGCCGCCTGGTGCGCGGGCTCCACGCTGGGGAAGGCGCGGTAGGCGATCATCCCCGCGCCAACCACTAGCAGGATGGCCAGGTTGACGAACCCGAGCACCGGGCTGGATCGTGTGCCTCCAAACGACGGAGGCGACCAGCGGAAGGCGACTCGCTCGCGCATATCACTTCCCGCTTGGGGGACTGTGAGGGAGGGGGCCCGCAAGTCATGCAGGTCGCCGAGCCAGCCGATCACCGCCTGCCCGCAGCGTCCAATCAGGGGTGCGGCCGCGAGCACGAACAGCGGCACCTGCCGCTGCGAGGACAGGGCCAGATAGAGAAGGGCCAGTGCCCAGAGCCACTCGCTGGTCCTCGCCCGCACGCGTCCGGTCGCCAGTCCGAGGATGACGATAAAGATGAGTGCCTCCAGCAGCTGGCCGGGAAGGGTGTGAAAGTCGGGCGAGGCCCATTCCTGGATGTTGTTCTGGATCAGCGGTGAGGTCAGGGTGCCCAGCGGAAAGAGCAGAGTATCGATGCCATATGGGTTGATGAGTGACAGTCCGATCCCAGCCAGCAGCGCGAACGCCAGCGCGCGCAGGCGCGGGGGAACCGGGGCTGCGCCCGTACGCCACGAGTCGATCATCTCTCCGAAGAGAAAGAGCGCGGTGATGATCACTCCCACCAGGAACGCCGAGTGGAGGTTTGCCCAGAGCCAGAGAAATGGGGTCAACCACCAGGCGCGGAGCCGGCCGGTGTGATACGCCTGCAGTCCGAGCACGAGTGCGGCGGTGAACAGCACGTTGAGGACCTGCGGACGCGCTCCCCAGGCGGTGGACCCGGCCAGGATGCCCATCAGGGTGAGCGCGACACTGGCCGTCGGATGCAATCCGGCGCGCCTGAGCAGCAGGTAGAGGACAACGCCCCCGGCGGTCACGATGGCGGCGAAGACGACGACCAGTAGCGGCAGCCCGCCCAGCGTAAAGAGGCCGTACATCATCAGGTCCGACAGCCACTCGTGCATCACCCAGACATGCCCGGTTGCCGTGAAGGAATACAGGTCCGTGTGCGGGAAGGAGACAGGGAAAGACAGGAGCCGGCCGTTGGCCAGGTGCCACCAGAGGTCCGGGTCAAGCGGCGGTACCGCCGCCAGGCTGAAGATCGCGGTGAAGAGGAGCCCGGCCAGCAGCCGGCCGCTATGAAAGGTGGTGACTACCCTGAGGAGGCGGGTCACTCGCCTGTAAGCCCTTGATACACCAGGCCTCCTTGCCAGTCTTCGCCGACTATAACGGCCGGTTTCGCGCCTTCCTTCATTCGATGGATCTCGGCGAGCACTCTGAGTCCAAATCAGCCCGGCGGCTTCAGCGGGCCTGGCGCAGGACGGCAAGAGCGAAGCGCGGCAGGGCCAGCATCCGGCGCCAGCGCCAGGGCTCCTGGACCAGCCGGTGCAGCCATTCCAGTCCGCGCTCCCGCATCCATCGTGGAGCTCGTCGGGCCCCACCGGAGATGAAGTCGAAGGCCCCGCCCACACCGATCGCCACCCGCGCCCCGCTCTGGTGGAGGTTTCGGGCAATCCAGAGATCCTGTCCCGGGGCTCCGTACGCCACCAGGAGCAGGTCGGTCCGGGCCGATCGAACGGCGGCCGCGGTCACCGTATCCTGTGCCGGGTCGGGGGACCCGGCCAGGCAACCGGCAACAACCAGGCCAGGATTCCCTTTCTCGAGCGCCGCAGCTGCCGACTCCGCCACCCCCGGTCCGGCCCCGAGGAAGAAGAACCGCCACCCCTCTCGAGCACCGCGGGCTGCCAGCGACCGGATCAGATCGACGCCGGCGACCCGCGAAGGCAGCCGGTGGCCGAGGCGTCGGGCCGCCCACACCACGCCGTATCCGTCCGGGATGCAGAGGTCGGCGGCTGAGAGGACATTTAGGAACCGGCCATCGTGGCGGGCTCTCATGATGAACTCGGGATTGACCGTCGCCACCTGGCGGGGTTGGCCGGCGCGAATCGCATCCGCCACCCATTCGACGGCGCCGGCCTCACTGATTGCATCCACGGGCACGCCCAGGATGAGGACACGGTTCACGCCTGAAGCGCCTGCTCGTACACGTCGACCGTCTCGGCGCCAAGTCGCCCAACGCTGAATTCCGCCGCCCGCTCCAGCGCCAGCTGGGCCTGCCGGCGCCGCTCGTCCTCGAAGCGCAGCAGACGCTCGAGGGCCCGGGTCAGCTCTTCGACGCTTTCTGTGCGAAGCACCACGCCCGCCTCGCCCACCAGCTCCGCCAGGGCTGCGCTGGCCGACACGATCACCGGCGACCCGCAGCTCATCGCCTCGAGGACTGGAAGCCCAAAACCCTCATAGCGCGAGGGGTACACGAACGCCGACGCCCCGCTGTAGAGGGCCGGCAACGCGTCTCGCGGGACATACCCGAGCCCGATCACGTGGCCACGGCGGGACGGCCGGGTGAGCTCGCGGGCCAGCCGCTCGGAGCCGGGGTTGGTTCTCCCCGCCACCACGAGTGCCGTGTCCAGCATGTCGGCCGGGAGCAAGTCGTAGGCGGCCCGCAGCCGGCCCAGGTCCTTGCGCACGTCGACCGTCGCCACGCAGAGGATGTATCGCTCCGGCAGCCCGTACTGCTTTCGCACCGCGAGCACCTCCGGCCCTGGCCGGGGGGTGAAGATGGCGTCCGCACAGAGCGGCACGCGGTGAACCCGCTCGGGCGCGATATGGTACAGGTCGATGACCTGGCGGCGGATCGCTTCGGACGAAACGATGATGCGTCTCGCCAGGCGAATACTGCGCGGGACGAGGAAGCCGAAGTACAGCCGGGCCTTGGGGTGCAGGTCCCTGGGGAACACCCGAAAGGTCAGGTCGGGAACCGAGAGCACCAGCGGAATCCTTGTCAGCAACGGAGCCACGCCACTGATGCAATGCATCACCCGGTAGCCGCGCGGATGCACGCCGAAGCGCCAGGGGACGGCCCACTGCTCGCGGCCCAGCCGCAGTGGGCGCGGGACCGGGCTGAACGGTACCAGCCGGTGACCCTGAGCCGCGTCGCCCATGTCGGCCAGGATGTTTTGCGGCGTCCAGACGTCGACCGAGGCCCCGGCGATCCGCAATCCACGCAACGTGTGAAGCGCGTGATGTTCGAGTCCGGTGAACGGCCGGGCGGCAAACAGCAGGTCCACCGCGACGCCGTCCGGGGCTCTGTTCATCGGGCGGCACCGATTGTAGTCTGGGTCGACGCCGCCGGATGATCGTCGCAATCGATGGCACGCCCGCCATCCGGGAACGACCGACCGGGACTGAGGTCTATGCCAGGGCGGTGATCGAGGCATTGGCCTCCACCAACCCCGGCCACATCCTCGTCGTCTACGCGAACGCACAGAATCCGCCTTCCTGGTTGCCGCCCTCGGTGCATTGGCGAGGCATCCCGTTCCCCCGTCTGTGGACCCACTTGAAGCTCGGGCGGACTCTTCGCCGGGAGAGACCGGACGTGCTCTTTGTCCCCAGTCACGTCCTCCCGGTCGGGCTGCGCGTCCCCAGCGCGGTCACCATCCACGACGTGGGTCATCGCTACGAGCGCAGGACCTATTCGACAGCTGACTGGCTCTACCTGGAGCTGACCACCCGGTACATGGCCCGGCGGGCGTCGCGTTTGATCGCCGTTTCGCAGTCCACGGCCAACGACCTCAAGCGCTTTTACGGGGTGGACGCGAGCCGGATTGCGGTGGTGCACTCCGGAGTCGACGAGTGGATGCGACCGCCCGGGGCCGACGCGGTCGCCGAGGTCCGCTCGCGGTACGGGCTGCCGGACACTTATTACCTGTTCGTCGGACGAAACCACCCGCGCAAGAACCTTCCGTTTCTGCTGCGCGCCTTTGCCGAGGCACGCACTCGCGGCCTGGCGGCTTCACTGGTGGTCGCCGGGCCCGATCATGCGCCCGCGACATCTGACGCGGTCAGAGTCCTCCCATATATTCCCCGGGAAGACCTCCCCGCGCTCTACGCGGGGGCGATAGCGCTTACCCTTCCGTCGCGCTTCGAAGGGTTCGGTTTTCCGGTGCTCGAGGCGATGCGTTGCGGCACAGCCGTGATCGCATCGAGGGCCGGTGCCCTACCCGAGATTGTCGGCAGCGCTGGTATCCTTCTCAGCCCCACCGACGTCTCGGCCTGGAGCGAGGCCCTCCGGCAACTGGCTCAGGACCTGGAGCTTCAGCGACGGTTGATCGCCGCCGGCCAGTCCTGGAGCGGACGCTTTACCTGGCGGGCCACCGCTGAAGGCATCTGGCCGGTATTCGAGGGCATCGCCCGTTCGGGTCAGGCCGCCGCCTCGCGATAGGCCGCCTCGTGGCCGGCGGCGCAAATCGCCCAGCTGTAGAGCATGGCTCGCGCCCGTCCAGCGGCGCTCAGCCGCGCCCGCAGCTCCGCCTGGCGGAGGACAGCTCGGATGTGCTCGGCCAGCGCCGCGTCATCCGTGGCCGGGCAGATCAGGGCGGCGTCACCGGCTACCTCCGGGAGGGCGCCGGCGTCGCTGGTGATAACCGGCGTGCCGGCGGCAAAGGCTTCGAGCACGGGCAGCCCGAACCCCTCATCGAGCGAGGGAAATAGCACCGCCGTGGCCATCTGGTAGAGCGCCGGCAGGTGACGCGTCCGGATGTAGCCGGCAAAGCGCACCCAGTCTTTGAGACCGAGATCCTGCACCAGGCGCAACACCGGCTGGAAGTCCCAGCCGAAGCCCCCGGCGGCGATCAGAGGAACGCGCTCGGCGGGCGGAAGGTGAGCCAGCGCCCGCAAGCTGGTCTCGTAGTTCTTACGTGGTTGGACCGTGCCGACCTGGAGCAGGTACCGCTCCGGAAGGTCTAGCTCACGGCGCACCTCCGATCGAACAGCTTCCGATACGGGAAGGCCGTATTCGGTCTCCACTCCGTAAGGGATGACCCTGACCCGATCTGCCCCGACGCCGAACAGGCTGAGAGCATCCCGGCGGGTTGCCTGCGATGGCGCGATCACAATCCGTGCCTCACGGACGGACCTGGGCACGAGCACCCTGGTCGAGAGCCACTGGCGAGGGGGGAACCATTCGGGGTGCCGGTAGATGGTGAGGTCCTGGATGGTGACCACGCCCCGGATCCCGAAGCGGAGCACGGGGAGCCCGTTCGCGGGCCCGTGCAGCACGTCGGCGCCCTCGAGTCGCATTCGAAGCGGCATCAGCAGGTGAGGGCCGACCACCCGGGGACCGGCGCCCCGATAGACGCGAAGCCGGATACCAGGAGACTCGCGCAGGCTGGACACAAGCGCGCGAATGTAGCGAGCCACACCCGTGCCTTCGTCGCCCTCCCCACGCAGCTCTCGCCCGTCGAGGGCGACCCGCAGGTCAGCCGTCGCTATCGACCTTGAGGCGCTCTCCCAGGACGCTGACCACCCGCTGCGCGGGCAGTCCCGCCAGGTCCTCGGCTGTAAGCGACGCGCAGGACCGCCCAACCGGCGTCACGTCGTGGGGCCTCAAGAGGGCGACGACCGAAGCGCCCGAGGCGGCCGCCACGTGCAGTGCGTCGCCGTCATGACCGACCACGGCCTGGCTGCCGCCGGCCACGATCGCGAACTCCTCCACCGTCAGCTCCGAGAGCCGTATCACCGTGGTCGGTTTCCCGATCCCGGCGCGGGTTTCACGCACGCGCGCATCGTCGCCCAGACCGCCGGCCAGGATCACGGCGTTGGCCGAGGCCTGATTGGCAAGCACCGCGAAGCGCTCCTCGGGCCAGATGGCGCTGGCAGCCCGGGGTGTCCAGTTACCGCTCCCGGGGATCAGAACCAGGGTTTCCCGCAACGAGCCCACACCCGCCTCGGCAAGCAGGCTCTGCATGCGCCTGGTCGCCGGTACCCCACTCTGGATGGTGGGCGGCTGGCTCGCCTGTGGGGGCGGGGTTGTCATTCCTGCTGCCACCAGCGCGATCTCCCGGTTGGCGTCGACCGGGTGGATCCCCCTGGCGGTTTTGACGCCATGGCTGTACCAGCGGTCGTGTGGCCCGGCCGGTCCGATTCGCCGCGGCACGCCCGCGAAATACGCCAGCAGCGCCGCCCTCGCCCCTGACGGTGCCGCGACCACGGACATGCTCATGGGTCCGGCGCGCAGCCGGCGGTATGTCCGCCAGACATCAACCGCCGAAGAACCGAATGAGAAGGCGCGGCCGACCTCGGGAATGCCCTGAAGCGTCCGCATGGCCTCCGACCGGGCGAACACGGTGACGCCGGGCAGGGCTCGAATCAGGGGCTGCGCCCAGAGCGCCTCGCGCACACCGCCTGTGAGGAGCAGAGCGACGCCAGACGGTCGATGCCGGGCGTTCACGTCATGTAGTGCTGGCCGCGGCGGATCACCTGCAGGTTCTCGAGGGCCATTCCGGTGCCCACCGCGATGCATGCCTGCGGGTCGCGGGCAATCTTCACGGGCAGACCCAGCCTCCCCGACAGAAAGCCGGAAACGCCTCGCAGCTGAGCGCCCCCTCCCGTCAGGACTACGCCGAAGGCGGCGATCTGGGATCGCTGCTCGGGGGTGACCTGATCGATCAGGCGCGCCAACCCGGAAGCGATCTCGTCGAGGGCGGGAGCGATGGCGCTCGAGACTTCCGCGGCGCTAATGGTGACGGTCGAGGGATGGCCGGCCCGCACGGCGATGGTGACGCCAGGCCCGTCCGCTGCAGGTAGGGTGGCTGTAGCCAGCCGGACCTTGAGGTCCTCAGCCTCGGACGGCGCGATCCTGACCCCCTGCCGCTCGGCGACAGCGCTGAGAATCATCTGGTCGAGCGCCGTTCCGCCGGGCCCAACCCGCTCCATCGATACCACGTCGCCCATGGCGATCACCGCCGCATCGCTACTGGCGGCACCCAGGTTGCAGACGACCACGGCGCGCACCGAGGAAACCGGGATGTTCGCCCCGATTGCCGCCGCCAGCGGTTTCTCGATCAGGTAGGCGGTCTTTGCTCCCGCCTGCATGGTGGCCTCCAGCACCGCCCTCCGTTCCGCTCCGGTGACCTGAGCAGGAATCGACAGCATCACGTCCGGCCGGAAGATCCGCTGGCGGCCGCAGACCCGGCCGATCAGATGGTGCAGCATGGTACCGGCAACGCCGTAGTCGAGCCCGTCGCCGTCGCGAGCGAGATGCACCGCGCGGGCACGTGTCCCGCGGCCGAGGAGCTCGGAGGCGGCGGCGCCTACGGCCAGTATTCGGCTTCCCTTTTCGTCGGTCGCCAGGAGCGCCGGCTCATTGACGACGACGCCCTCACCCTTGACGTAGACCACCACCCGGGTGGTGCCCAGATCGATGCCGATCTTTTTGGAGAGCACGACCTCCTAGTCTCCGACAACCTTGGAGAGGTCCGGCTCGTGGTCGCGCTCGGCCTTCTCCACCCGGGTGATATGTGCGCCCAGCCCTTGCAGCTTGGCTTCGATGTCCTGGTAGCCACGGTCGAGGTGGAAGACGTTGTCGAGAACCGTGGTTCCCTCCGCGCAGAGGGCCGCCACCACCAGGGCGGCTCCCGACCGGATATCCGGCACTCGTACCAGCGATCCGTGAAGCCGGGTCGGTCCTGACACCATGGCGCTCCGCCCCTCCACATAGATGTCAGCTCCCAGCTTGCGCAGCTCCGGCACGTGCTGAAAACGATTCTCGAAGACCGCTTCCGACACCACGCAATGCCCGTTCGCCTGGGTCATCAGGGCGACGAAAGGCGCCTGGAGGTCGGTGGGAAAGCCTGGATGCGGCCAGGTGGTGACATCGACAGCGTGCAGCCTGGTGCGCCCCTGCACCCAGAGGCTGTGCCCATCGTCCTCGACCTCGACCCCTGCCGAGCGGAGCTTCAGGATCAGGGCTCGCAGGTCGGCCGGCTCGGCCTGCTCCAGGACCGCCTCCCCGCCGGTTGCCGCGATCGCGATCGCGTAGGTACCCGCCTCGATGTTGTCCGGGATGACCCGGTGGGTCGCGCCGCTGAGCTCGGAGACGCCTTCGATCTGCAGGACGTCAGTGCCGATCCCCCGGATGCGGGCACCCATCCTTCCCAGGAACATCGCCAGGTCCACCACGTGCGGCTCGCGCGCTGCGTTGTGGATGGTGGCGCCTCGCAGACGGTCGGCTCGTGCGATGTATTCGCCGTTCTTCAACTCCACGTGGGCGCCCATCAGGCGCAACCCGACGATGTGCTGTTCCACCCGGCGCATGCCGATGTCGTCGCCGCCCGGTTTGGCCACCCGGGCCTCGCCCCGCCGCGCCAGCATCGGACCCATGAGCAGAAAGGACGCCCGCATTTTGCTGGCCAGCGCGGCCAGCACGTCACTCCGGGCCAGGCCTGAGGTGTCGACATGGAGCTGCTGGCCGTCGATCCATTCGATCCGGACGCCCATGCCCTCGAGGAGCCGCATCATGATGGTGACGTCCTCGATCCTGGGGACGTTCTTCAGGCGGCACTCTTCGTCGGTCAGCAGGGAAGCGGCCAGGATCGGGAGGACGGCATTCTTAGAACCGCTGATCGGGACCCGCCCAACCAGCCGGTTTCCCCCCTCTACGAGGAGCTGCGCCACTAGGGGCTTACGGTAGCAAAGAAACGCCTCTATCGCGCGGGTTACGGCCCGCGCTTTGGGCCGGCGGGCCCGGCTCGGGCCTGCATCGGCCCTCGCCTCCCTAGGTCCGGCGGCGTCTCCTCAGTTCCGCGATCCGCAGCCGTGATTCGGCGCGGGCCAGGGCGACCGAGGCGGCCGCCGCATCGGCCGCGGACAAGCGTTGCTCGAGAAGGGACTGGGCTCGCCGGCGAGCCTCCTCGGCCCTGGACTCGTCGATGTCTTCTGCGCGCTCGGCCGCGTCGGCGAGGATGGTCACCTGGTCCGGACGCACCTCGAGAAACCCGCCGGAGACGAAGAAGAACTGCTCCTCGTTGTTGTTGCGCACCTTCACCGAGCCGGTCGCCAGCGGCGTCAGGAGAGGAATGTGGTGCGGCAGGATACCGAGCTGGCCCTCCGACCCGGGGGCCACCACGAAGTCCGCCTCACCCTGGAAGCGACGGCCCTCCACCGTGACGATATCTACGTTGAGCTTTGCCATTCGTCAGCCGGACTTCTTTGCCGGCTGCTGCTTCTTTGCGTCGCCTTTCTGGCCGTCGGCTTTTTTGCCCTCGGCTTTGGGCGACTCCTGGCCCTTGGCTTTCTCCCCGTCGGGCTTGGGTGATTCCTGCCGGCCGGCTTCGCCCTTCGCGGCCTCGACCGCCTCCTCGATCGTCCCCACCATGTAGAACGCCTGCTCCGGCAGCTCGTCGTGCTTCCCATCGAGGATCTCTGCGAAGCCGCGGACGGTGTCCTTGAGCGACACGTACTTTCCCGGCCGGTTGGTGAAGACCTCGGCCACGAAGAATGGCTGCGACAGGAAACGCTCGATCTTGCGCGCGCGGGCTACCACCAGCTTGTCCTCCTCGGACAGCTCGTCCGGTCCCAGGATCGCGATGATGTCCTGGAGCTCCTTGTTGCGCTGGAGCACCTGCTGCACGCCGCGCGCCACCCGGTAGTGCTCGTCGCCGACCACCTCCGGAGTCAGGATGCGAGAGAACGAGTCGAGCGGATCGACGGCCGGGTAGATCCCGCGCTCGACGATCGCTCGGGAAAGGCTGACGGTCGCCCCCAGATGGGCAAACGTGGTCGCGATGGCGGGGTCCGTGTAGTCGTCCGCCGGGACGAAAACCGCCTGGACCGACGTGATCGATCCTTTCTTGGTCGAGGTGATGCGCTCCTGGAGGTCGCCCATCTCGGTCGCCAGCGTCGGCTGGTACCCGACCGCCGACGGCATCCGGCCCAGCAGCGCCGAGACCTCGCTCCCGGCCAGCGTGTATCGAAACACGTTGTCGATGAAGAGCAAGACATCCTGGCCGAACTCGTCGCGGAAGTGCTCGGCGAGCGTCAACCCGGTCAGCCCCACGCGCGCCCGGGCGCCGGGCGGCTCGTTCATCTGCCCGAAGACCAGCGCCGTCTTGTCGATGACGCCGGACTCATTCATCTCGAGCCAGAGACTGTTCCCTTCACGAGTCCGCTCGCCTACGCCGGCGAACACGCTGAACCCGCCGTGCTCCTGGGCGATGTTGCGGATCAGCTCCATCACGATGACCGTCTTCCCGACACCCGCTCCTCCGAAGAGGCCAATTTTTGTTCCCTTGGCGAACGTGCAGATAAGGTCGATGACCTTGATCCCGGTTTCCAGGACTTCGGTGGAAACCTCCTGCTCGCTCACCGGCGGGGCCGGCCGGTGGATGGGTAGGTGTGTATCCGATTTGAGCTCGCCCTTACCGTCGATCGGCTCGCCGATCACGTTCATCATCCGGCCCAGGGTCTGCTTCCCCACCGGCACCGTGATCGGCTCACCGCTGTCCTTCGCCTCCGTCCCTCGCACCAGGCCGTCCGTGCTGCCCATGGCGATGGTGCGGACCACGTTGTTGCCGCGGTGCTGCTGCACCTCGAGCACGAGGCGACCACCCTTCCGGTCGATCTCGAGGGCATGGTAGATCTCGGGAAGGTCCTCGGTGTCGAAGGTGACATCCACCACCGGGCCGATGATCTGCGACACCCGGCCGACCCGGGCTTTCCTGGTCTTCCCTTCCTTCTCTTTCTTCTTTTCGGCTACGGCCATTTGTGCCTCCTGGGTTTAGCCGGCAGCGAGCGCTTCGGCGCCGCCCACGACTTCCATCAGTTCCTTGGTGATCGTCGCCTGGCGCACCTTGTTGCGCAGCAGCGTGAGGTCCTCGATCAGTTCGCCGGCATTATCGGTGGCGTTGCGCATGGCGATCATCCGGGCGGCCTGCTCTGACGCCTTGTTGTCGAGCACCGCCGCGTAGACCTGCGCTTCGACGTAGCGTGGGAGAAGCTGGCTGAGCACCTCCTCAGCCTCCGGCTCGTACAGGTAGTCGACGCGCGGCCCCTCCTTGCGCTCCGGTACCTTCACCGGAATCAGGGTCGCGACTGTCGGGACCTGACGGCTGACCGATAGAAACCGGGTGTAGACGAGGGCCACCTCGTCGACGTTGCCCGCAAGGTACTCGTCTATGGCCACGGTTACAGCCGGCAGGATCTCTCGCAGCCCCGGCCAGTCGCCGAACTGCGAGACGTCCGAGATGATCGGAATCTGCAGCCGCCGGAAGTAGTCGCGCCCTTTGCGGCCGATGGTGTCGAGGGATGCAGGCGGCCCCTGGCTCAGGTAGCGATGGGCAACCCGAAATGCGTTTACGTTCAAGCCGCCGGCCAGCCCGCGGTCGGCGCTGACCAGGATCAGCAGCCGTTTGCGCACCTCGCGGGGCACAAGGAAGGGATGGCGATAGCTGGATACCCGGCTCGCCACCTCGGCGAGGACCTCTGCCATCCTGTCGGCGTAGGGCCGGGCGGCAGTGGCGCGGTTCTGTGCCTTGCGAAGCCGGGAAGCCGCCACCGCCTCCTGGGCTTTGGTGATCTGTTGCATGTTCTTTAGGCTCGCGATCCGCCGGCGGATGTCAGCTAGGCTTGCCAAACTACTGTTCTTTCCTGGTCTCGCGCTCGACGGCTGCCTTGGCCTTCTGAAGCGGCCCACCCCTGGCAGCTTTGGGCTGCGGCTCGGCCGGCTCCGGGTGTGGCTCGGCGGGCTTGGCGGCTTCCTTTTTCGGCACCAGCGGGCTGGACTTGCGGAACTCCTCGATGGCGGCCCGCAGCTTCTTCTCCATTTCATCCGAGATGGCTCGGTCCTTCTCGATCGCCTTCACCAGCTCGGCGTTGGAGGTCGTGATGAACCGCAACAGCTCTGTCTCGAACTCCGTGACCTGCTCGACCGGTACGTCGTCGAGATATCCACGGGCGCCGGCGAAGAGCTGGATCACCTGCTGGGGGACCGCCATCGGCTCGTACTGGCCCTGCTTGAGGACCTCTGTCATCCGCTTCCCTCGCTCGAGCTGGTCGCGCGTCCGCTTGTCCAGGTCCGAGGCGAATTGTGCGAAGGCGGCCAGGTCACGGTACTGGGCCAGGTCGAGCCGCAGCTGGCCGGCCACCTGCCGCATCGCCTTCCACTGGGCAGCGCCACCGACCCGCGAGACCGAGAGGCCGGTCGAGATGGCCGGCCGGATACCCGAGTAGAAGAGGTCGCTCAGGAGGTAGATCTGACCGTCCGTGATCGAGATCACGTTCGTCGGAATGTAGGCGGAAATGTCACCCGCCAGAGTCTCGATGATGGGCAGCGCCGTCAGCGAGCCGCCGCCAGCGTCCTTCCCCATCCGGGCTGCCCGCTCGAGCAGCCGGGAATGAAGATAAAAGACGTCGCCCGGATATGCCTCGCGTCCCGGGGGCCGGCGAAGCAGCAGGGAGATCTGCCGGTAGGCCCAGGCGTGCTTGGACAGGTCGTCGTAGACGAGCAGCGCGTCCTGCCCCTTGTCCATGAAGAACTCGCCCATCGAGCAGCCGGCATAGGGCGCGATGTACCAGAGAGGCGCAGGGTCGCTCGCGGTCGCGGCGACGATGATCGTGTGCTCCATCGCGCCGTTGCGTTCGAGAATGGCGGCGACCTGGGCCACGGTTGAGGCGCGCTGCCCGATCGCGACGTAGATGCAGGTGACGCCCTGGCCTTTCTGATTAATGATCGTATCGATCGCGATCGCCGTCTTTCCCGTCTGCCGGTCGCCGATGATCAGCTCGCGCTGGCCCCGGCCAATCGGGATCATGGAGTCGATCGCCTTGATGCCGGTCTGCAACGGTGTGTCGACCGGCTGGCGCGTGATCACCCCGGGGGCCACCTTTTCGACGGGCGAGAACTCCTTGGTCTCGATCGGTCCCTTACCGTCGATCGGCTCGCCCAGGGGGTTGACCACCCTGCCGACAAGAGCCTTGCCAACCGGGACCTGGATGATCTTTCCTGTGGTCCGCACCTCGTCCCCCTCGCGGATCTCCTCGTACGGCCCTAGGATGATGGCGCCAACCGAGTCCTCCTCGAGGTTGAAAGCCACTCCAGGGACGCCGCCCTTGAACTCCAGGAGCTCGAGCGCCTGAGCGTTCTGGAGCCCGTAGACGTGGGCGATGCCGTCACCGACATCGGTCACGATTCCGACGTCCGCGCTCAGGATGGGGACGTCGAAGTCTTTGATCCGTTGCTTGATCAGGCTGCTGATCTCGTCTGACTTGATACCCACGTGCCTTCCTTCGCTCCTATTCCAACAGGCGCTGCCGCATGCGCAGCAGCTGCGTTCGGATGCTGCCGTCCACCAGATGATCCCCCATCTGGATGGTCGCGCCGCCGAGGAGCCTGCCGTCCGTATCGTAGGTGACCCGGACGTCGCGTCCTAGCCTGCGCGCCAGCGCCTCCTGGTATCGACGCCGATCGTCCCCGTCCAGGGCGATGGCTGTGGTCAGGCGGGCGTGCAGGATGCCGGCCGCTTCATCGGCCAGGCGCTCGAACTCCTGCCGGATCGCTGAGATCAGGACCGTTCGATGATGCTCGATCAGCAGCCGCATGAAGTTCAGCGACTGTGGCCGCAGCTCCGGGGCGAGCCGGCGGGCCAGCTCCATGCGTCTGGGCATGGTCACGGCCGGATTCTTGAAGGCCGCCACCAGGACCTCGTCCTGGAGCAGCTCATCGAGCCTGGCCATCTCTTCGCGCCAGGCATCCACGGACTTCTCTTCCACCGCCAGCTGGAAGGCCCCCTCCGCGTACCGCCGGGCCACGTTGCTGCCGCTAGGCACGCAGTTCGGCTTCCTCGATCGTTTTTTCGATCAGCTGCTGGTGCTTGCGCGCGTCCAGGTTCTCACCAATGATGCGGGCCGCGGCCTGTACCGCCAGGTCGGCGACCTGCGCCCTCAGCTCCTGGACCGCTTTCTGGCGCTCACTGTCGATTTCGCCGCGGGCCTGGGCCACGATCTGGTCGGCCTGCTGTTTCGCCTTCTGCTGAAGCTCCTGACGAAGGGTCTCCCCCATCTTGGTGGCCTGGTCGACCATGGCCCGCGCCTCGCGGGCTGCCTCCTCGAGGCGTGCCCGGTACTCCTGCTCGGCCTTCTCCCGGTCTCTTCTGGCCTGCTCAGCCGCCTCCAGCCCTTCCTTGATGCGAGCCTGTCGGGCCGCGAGCCGGCTGGTGAGCGGGCCCCAGGCCAACCGCCAGAGCACAGCCACCATTACCAGAAAAATGACCAGCTGCGCCACCAGCGTCGCGTTGATGGTCAGCAGGCCTGCGTCGAGAAGGATCACTTTGTTATCTGGCTAAGCAATGGATTCGCAAAGATCAAGAAAAGTCCGAGGCCGAGCCCGATGATGGGCAGCGCCTCGATGAAGCCGATGCCGATGACCATCAAGACGAACAGTCGGCCCTGCAGCTCGGGCTGCCGGGCAGTGCCTTCGACCGTGCGGCTCGACACCAACCCATCGCCGATGCCCGCACCCAGCGCGCTCAACCCGAGCAGCAGCCCGAAGGCAATCACCGTTGCTCCCAGAACGATCGCTCTTTCCAACTCTGTCCTCCCTTAGCTATCCATGACTCTCGTCAACCTGGGTGGCGACCGCGATGTACGACACGGTGAGTACCGTAAAGATGAAGGCTTGGACCAATCCGATGAAGACGCTGATTGCCATCCAGAACGCTCCCGGTACCAGAGAACCCCAGAGCGGGAGCAGGAGGATCAGCGCCAGCAGAAGCTCGCCCACGAAGATGTTGAAGTAGAGCCGGAAGGACAGGGTCACAATCTTTGCCAGCTCGTCGATCACCGTCAGCGGAAAGAACGGCGGCTGGAGCAGCAGGTGCTTGAAATAACCGCCGAGGCCGCGCTTCTTGATGCCGTAGAACTGGACGAGCGTGAACGACATCAGGGCAAGCCCGAGCGTCGTGTTCCAGTCGTTGGTCGGGGACCTCAAGCCTGGAAGCAGCCCCAAGAGGTTCGCGATCAAGAGGAACGCGAACAGACTGATGGCCAGAGGGACGAGCGCGATGCCCCGGCCTTCGAGGGTGCTCTCCGTCAGGTCACGCAGGTACTCAAAGAGCGCCTCCGTAGCGTTTTGGAGAGGGCCGGGAACGCCCGGATGAAGCTGGCTCCGAAGGATGGCCGCGAAGGCAATCAGCAGAGCGCAAACGATCAAGGTATTTCGGATGGTGTCGACGTTGAACTCGATGCCCGCCACCGCAGTAGTCGGATGAGTCACGTCGATCTGGAGCCATGCCGTGAGCAGGCTCATGACGGCGCCGCCCTGTACGGGGTCATGGCCCGCCAGCCCGCGACTGCCGCCGTGATCGGGAACAGGCCGTACCCGATGACCGCGCCCACCGGGTGAACTCGTCCAACGACCAGGAGGCCGCCCAGCAGGGCGCCCACAGCCAGGAATCGTATGAACCCGGTCAGGGTGTGAGCGCGCGGTCCGGCTCCAGCCCGCGCCAGGCGACTGGCCGTGCCCACCATCCACGACAGGTTCGCCATCCCGAGGAGGCCGCCGGCCACAATGCCGGTGACGATCCGGCCCTGCTGCAGAAACAGGACCAGGCCCGACGTCACGATAATCGCCGCGGCATGGAGCATGGAGGCATCGCGCTGGAACCGTCGCAGCTCCTGCATTACCGGTCCATCTCCTTCATCACCATTCTCACCACGCTGTATCCGCCCGCCGCAATCCCCAGCAGCAGCCCGAGCAGCAAGAACCACGGCGACGTGTGGAAGAACTTATCGACGAGAAACCCGAGCCCCAGCCCGACCAGCACCGACGCTGCCAGCTGAAGACCGATTCCGGAGGCAAGCCCCAGCGCCGCCAGCATGCTGGGTTCCCTGCGCTTATCCGTTGGGGCCATCAAAGCCTCCGCGATCGGGCCTCAACTGACTCAAGCTTAACAGGGGTCAAATTCGCGCCGCAATCGGGCGGACGCCGGAAATTCAGCCGGGCTCGTCAGCGCCTGATTGGGTGACCCGGTCGGACGGCCCCAGCTGATCGGCAACGCGGGCTCGGCGAAAGCGCCGCACCATGATGATCCCGATTCCAAGGAGCATGAGCAGGATGGCTCCCAGCAGGACCTTGCGATGCCCGTACACCGACAGCCCGAAGGCGGCGAAGATCGCGGTCCCGAAGTAAAAGACCAGGGCCGTCTCCGGCGGACTGAGCCCGAAGTCCAGCAACCGGTGGTGCAGGTGCTCGGCGTCCGCGCTGGCGATCGATCGGCCGCGCAAGCGCCGGCGCAGAATCGCCCAGCCCGTGTCGAGTATGGGGATGGCGAGGGCCACGACCGGTACTGTAAGGGCCAGGACCACGGCGCCCTTGGCGATGGACAGCACCGAGAGGGCGGCCAGCGTGAAGCCGAGGAAGTGACTGCCGGCATCCCCCATGAAGACTCGGGCCGGGTGCCAGTTGAAAAGCAGGAATCCGCCGCAGGCACCGACCAGCGCCCCGGACAGGATGACGATATCGTTCTTTCCCTTGCTGATCGCGGCCAGCATGATCGCGCCCGCCACAATGGCGACCACGCCCGCCGCCAGGCCGTCCACCCCGTCGATCAGGTTGATCGTGTTTTGCAGCCCGACGAACCAGAGAAGGCTGATGGGGACGGCCAGCCACCCCAGCTCGATGACGTGCCCGGTCGGCAGGGCGACCCGGGGGATCTCGAAGCCGAAGATCCAGATGGCGAGCAGAGAGACCGCCACCTGGGAGGCGAGCTTCATC
>VBDY01000015.1 GCA_005882775.1 Chloroflexota bacterium
ATCACGTGGCTCGAGACCACGATCGTGATTCCCTCAGCAGCCATCGCCTGGAAACGGTCCCAGAGCTGGACGCGCAGCTGCGGGTCGACGCCCACGGTCGGCTCATCCAGCAGCAACAGGTCGGGATGATGGATCAGGGCGCAGGCCATCGAGGCGCGTGTCCGCATCCCGCCGCTGAGCGTGGCGACGATCGATTTGCGCCGGTCGGACAGCTCGACGAACTTCAACGCCTCGTCGACGTTTGCCTCGGCGCCGTTGATCGCGGCAAAGAAGCGCAGGTTCTCCTCGACCGAGAGATCGGGATAAAGCGCGGCCGCCTGGGTCATGTACCCGACGCGCGCCAGCACGCCCAGGTCGGGGATCCGCCGGCCGAGTACAGTCACCGTCCCCGCGTTGGGCTGGACCAGACCGACCAGGCATCTGATCAGCGTGGTCTTGCCGGAACCATTCGGCCCGAGCAGCCCGTAGACCTCACCGAGACGGATCCGGAGGCTGATCCCGTCAAGGGCGCGCAGCCGCCCGAAAGTCTTGGCGACATCCTTGACCTCAACGGCGTACTCGGGCCGCGTGCTCATCGCGCCGCCATCCCTCGCACCCAGGTCATGGCCAGCTCGTTGACCGCGTCCAACCGGTCCCCTTAGGTCTTACGAGCGGCGGGCTCCCACCGGCACCCGGGCTCCGATCGCGAGCAGGTTGCCTTCTGAGTCCTTGAACCAGCCGCCTTTCTGGCCGGCCACGTCGAGGATGCCGTCGACGGTCTTGATCCCGCCGCCCAGGTCTACGTCCTCGAACTTCACACCTTTTGCCTTCAGCTCCTTGATCTCCGCCACGACATCGTCGACTTCGATCGCCAGCTGGGTGTGCGCCCCGGAAGGCTTCCCGCTGCTCTGGAAGAGCAGAAAACCTGTCCCGTCCGCAAACAGGTAGATCGGCCCGCCGCCCGCGCCCGGTTCCTCCGCCGACGGTGTCAGCCCTAATTTTTCTGCGTAGAATTTCTTCGCTCGCTCCAGGTCCTGCGCCGGAAGCGTAGCCGCAACCCGTCCACTCTTCAACATTCCGCCACCTCCTCCAGTGATCACCCTAGGTTACACTCACCCCGGACGGAGGGTCGGTTGCGGGAATACCTGCGTGATTGGAGTCCCTCGCTTGGGCGCGAGATGGAGATGCTGCGTTTCGGCGAGGCCGGTCTTCCCCTGCTGGTCTTCCCAACCTCGCAGGGCCGGTTCTTCCAGTGGGAAGACTTCGGCATGGTCACCGCGCTCAGCGACAAGATCGACGCCGGCTACATCCAGCTCTGGTGCGTGGACAGCGTCGACAGCGAGTCCTGGTACGCGAAGGACAAGACGCCCGCGGAGCGCGTCGAGCGCCACCTGGCCTACGAGGGTTACATCCTGGATCAGGTCACACCCCGGATGGCCGTGGCCCCGGTTGCCGTGGGCACCTCCTTCGGCGCGCTGCATTCGGTCCTGCTGGCGCTCCGCCACCCGAACCGGGTCTCGGGTTTCATCGGCATGTCGGGCGCCTACGACGTGCAGCGCTGGCTGGACGGCTACTTCGATAACAGCGTGTATTTCACGAACCCGCTGGCGTTTCTCCCGGGACTGATCGACCCGGCTTACCTCGACCCCCTGAAGAAAATGCAGAAGAAAGTTATCGCCACCGGCGAGCAGGATCCGAACGTCGGCGATTCGTTGCGTCTGGGCCTCCTCCTGCGCGAGAAGGGCGTAGATCCCCGGCTCGATGTCTGGCCGGGTTGGTCGCACGACTGGCCCTTCTGGAAGGACATGATGCGGCGCTATGTCTGAGCGGATCGGTCTGCTGGTCGGACGCGAGAACACCTTCCCGCAACCTTTCCTCGATGCCGTCAACGAGAAGGGCAGGGCGGAGGGCATCCAGGCTGAGATGGCGGTCCTGGGTGGCGCCGCCGAGATGGAGGAACCGGGCTACGCCGTGATCGTCGATCGGATCTCGCACGAGGTCCCCTTCTACCGTGCCGCCCTCAAGAGCGCGGTCCTGCTGGGCACGGTGGTGGTGAACGATCCGTTCTGGTGGGAGGCGGACGAGAAGTTCTTCGAGTGCACGCTCGCCCGCAAGCTGGGGGTGGCGGTGCCAAAGACCATCGTCCTTCCCAACAAGGAATACATCCCCGACATCGACCACCGGCTCTCCCTGCGCAATCTTCGATATCCGCTCGACTGGGAGCGGATCGTGCGATATGTCGGGATGCCGGCCGTGCTCAAGCCCAACACCGGCGGCGGCTGGAAGGACGTCTACATCGTCCATTCGCTGGATGAGCTGATCCGGGCGTACGACGGCACCGGTCAGAAGACGATGATCCTGCAGGAGTTCATCGACTGGGACGACTACGTCCGCTGCATCTGCATCGGCCGCACCCACGTCCTGCCCATCCGCTACGACCCGCGCCGTCCGTTCCACGAGCGCTATCGGATCCAGGAAACGGTGGAGGGCGAGCTGCGCGAGCACGCCATCCGCGACGCGCAGACACTCACCCAGGCACTGGGGTACGACATGGACACGGTCGAGTTCGCCGTCCGGGACGGCATCCTGTATGCGATCGACTTTCTCAACCCGGCGCCTGACTTCGACAACTTCTCCATCAAGGAGGACAACTTCAGCTGGGTGCTGGACCGGATGAGTGACCTGGTCCTCAAATACGCGCGCGGCGAGGCCAAGCCGCCCTGGCGAGGAGAGCATCGCTGGTGGCGGTACGTCACGGAGTGAGCGACCCGGTAGCCGTCTACCACGCGCTGCTCGAAAACGACGGGCTGGCCGCGGCCAGCATCGGGGTGCTGCACGACGGTCAGCGGGAGAAGCGGCTCGTCTTCGGCGAGCGCCCGGTCTCGATCACGCTTCGGCCACAGCTGGTCAGTGCCCGCCGCTACCGAGACGCCGTCGACGCGTCACAGACGATCTATACCGCGCTGGGCAGGCTGGAGGAAGCAATTCTCGCCGATGCGGCGCTTCGAGCCGAGCTCGACCTCGAGCCCGAAGAGGAACGTCTGGCGCTGGCCGATCCCGGTTGCGACTCGTCGTCGACCTCCTCGCGGATCGACGGCTTCCTCACCGACCGGCTGCGCTACGTCGAGTACAACGCCGAGTCGCCGGCGGGGATGGCCTACGCGGACACCCTGACCGGTGTCTTCGAGCGGCTGCCGGTGATGCGCGCATTCCGCAAGCGGTTTCGCCTGCGGGCGCTTCCGACCCGGGTCCGCCAGCTGGGCGCCATGCTCCGCGCATTCCGCCAGTGGGGCGGGGCGCGCACACCGGTGATCGCGATCGTCGACTGGGGCGGCCTGCCCACCACGGTCGAGTTCGAGATGTTCCGCGACTACTTCAGGAGCCGGGGCGTGAAGACGGTGATCTGCGATCCGCGGGCAATGGAATTCCGTCGCGGCCGGCTCTACGCCGACGGTACTCCCGTCAACCTGGTCTACCGCCGGGTCCTGACCAGCGAGCTGCTGGCGAAGGGCATGGAAGCGGCGGCGCTGCGCGACGCCTACCTGGCGGGGGCGGCCTGCGTCCTGAACACCTTTCGCGCCAAGCTTCTGCACAAGAAGATGAGCCTGGCGCTGCTCTCCGACACGCGCTACGCACCCTTCTATACACCGGAGCAGCGACTGGCCATCGCCCGCCATGTGCCCTGGACCCGGAAGGTGCGCCAGGGCGCGTCCACCAGGGGGGACCGGCCCATAAGGGACCTGGCAACCTACATCGCCGAGCATCGTGGCGAGCTGGTCCTCAAACCCAACGACGAGTACGGCGGCAAGGGCGTGGTCCTGGGATGGACCGTACCTCAGCCCGAGTGGGAGCGGGCGCTCGCGGCGGCGCTCGATGAACCTTTCGTGGTCCAGGAGCGAGTGCCCGTCCCCCGAGAGAGGTTTCCGGTCGCGCTCGACGGTCTCAAATTCCTGGAGCTGGCGATGGACATGAATCCCTACCTTTTCGACGGACGCGCCGCCGGTTGCCTGAGCCGCCTCTCCTCCTCGGCGCTGTTGAACGTGACCTCGGGCGCCGGAAGCGTGGCGCCCACCTACGTGGTGGAGGGCCCGGCGTGACGGCCCCGGCCGGCGACTGGCTGACCGTGGGGATCGAGGAAGAGTTCCAGATCGTCGACCAGTCGGGACAGCTGAAGTCGCATATCGGCACCTTGCTGGCGGCGGGCAAATCGTCGCTGGGCGAGCAGCTGAAGCCGGAGATGCTGCAGTCGGTGGTCGAGGTCACCACCCGGATCTGCGCCGGCATGGACGAAGCCAGGGCTGAGATCCTTCGCCTGCGGGGGACACTGGCGGCGCTCCTCCAGCCGGCCGGCCTGCGGATCGCCTCGGCGGGCACCCACCCCTTCTCGCACTGGCAGGAGCAGCAGATCACCGAGCTCGAGCGCTACAAGCTGCTCGAGGAGGAGCTCCAGGACGTGGTCCGCGAGCTGTTGATCTTCGGGCTGCACGTGCACATCGGCATACCCGACCGGGAGGTGCGGATCGAGATCATGAACGAGGCCCGCTACTTCCTGCCCCACCTGCTGGCCCTCTCCACCTCGAGCCCCTTCTGGCTCACCCGGGCCACCGGGCTCAAGTCGTACCGCAGCGTCATCTGGTCTCGCTTTCCGCGCACCGGGATCCCGCCCGACTTCACTTCGTGGGACGAGTTCCAGAATTTCGTCGACCTGCTGGTACGAACCGGCAGCATCGACGATGGCAAGAAGATCTGGTGGGACCTGCGCCCGCACGTCTTCTACCCCACCATCGAGTTCCGGGTCTGCGATGCCACCACCAGGGTGGACGAAACCCTCTGCCTGGCCGCCCTGATCCAGGCGATCTGCGCCAAGCTGCTCAAGCTCCGCCGGCAGAACCAGGGGTTCCGCAAGTACCAGCCCAACCTGATCAACGAGAACAAGTGGCGCGCCATCCGGCACGGCCTTCAAGGCAGCCTGATCGACTTCGGCAAGCAGAAGGAGGTACCAATGCGCGACCTGGCGCTGGAGCTGGTCGAGTTCGTTGACGATGTCGTCGACGAGCTCGGCTCCCGAAAAGAGATCAGCTACGTGAATACCTTGCTCGAGGAGGGGACCAGCGCGGACCGCCAGCTGCGCGTATTCCGCGAGACCGGCCACCTGCACGCGGTCGTCGACCACCTGGCCGCCGAAACGGTCGCCGGCGTCCCCGTCGTCGAGGTCCCCGCCTAGCAGTAGCGGGGCATCAGGCCTTCTGAGTAATCGTGCTTGGGGAGTGCGGCCGCCTCATGCCGGCTGCAATAATCGCCCCTCAAATCGCCTCGACGGGATTCCAATCACGCGCTCTTCGCTGAAGACGGGCCGCTTGGGCGGTATGGCGACAACGCGCTCCGCGCTGAAGACGAGCCGCCACCCTCCTTCGTGGACCTTTCGATGATGGCCTTCGCATACCAGCAGTAGATTCTTGAGGTCGGTCTCGCCTCCGTCCGCCCAGTGCTTGATGTGGTGGCCGTCGGACCAGTCGGCCGGGCGGTCACAGCCTGGAAAGCGGCATCCCTGGTCGCGAGTCACGAGCGCCCGCCGGAGCGCCGTTGATACCGTCCGCAGGGCTCGGCCAACAGCAAGCGGGTTCTCCTCTTCGTCCTGGAGCACCGTCACCAGAGCGGCATCGCAGGCGAGGCGCCTGACGGTCTCCGCCGGCACCGGCAGGCCCCAGTGCACGTCACCCGCGGGCGCTCCGGGCACGGCTCGCAACGTCTCCGCGGTGGCCGTGATCGTGAGATGCGGGCGCTGACCGCGCACGGCCGGCAGCGAGGCAGCATCCAGCTGTCGCCGGGCCAGCTCCACCAGGGCGTCGGCCCGTCGCTGCCCGGGGCTGCGGTCATCCTCGGACCTCGGGTGCATGAGCGCGTTGAGCGCGGTTTGCAGGGTTGCCCCTCCCTCGTTGTCGAGCAAGCCATCCAGGATGAAGACACCGTCCAGCGTCTGGCTCAGACTGAGGTTCCGGCGCTGGTGCGCCTTGTTCGCGTCGGCCAGCGACCCGTCGGGGTCGACGCAGTGCTCGACGTGCCGCGCCACCCGGCTGAAGGTGCCGGGGTCGAACCGGGCGGCCGCCTCGACCAGGGCGGCTTCGGCGAAGGCCATCGCCTTGCTTCCAACCTTCTGAGCAGTGTGGGCAATCATGGCCGCGTGCTGGTAGCCCATCTGTCCGAGGGCGAAGGCGGCGTTTGCTCCGGGCAGCTCGGCAAGGCGCCGCGCCACCTGCAGTCGCTCGACGGCTGCGCCCGCGGTGAGCCGGCATCTGGCTTTGAGCCACTGCACTGCGCTCAGTGCGCCGTCCGCGGAATACCCCTTGGTGGCGTCAAATCGCAGCAGGCACCTGGAAAAAATCGACTCGATCCGGTCGCTGGCCAGCCGAAGCTCGATCAGTTCCTCGCCCAGTGCGGACTCATGGAGCTCGTCCGCCCGCGCCTCCAGCAAGTCGATCGCGGACCGCAGTTGATCGCTGAGCTCCGTCGCTGGCCCGCACATGGTCCCAGCGTAGAGCCAGCCTGTGACAGCTGTATGTCGCGGCACACCAAGGCCGGCCTATTTCGTTGCGCCGTGCCTCCACCAATCAAGGAAAGCCCGGTCGCCGAGTGGCGCCGGCCGGGCCCCGAGCGCCCTGGCCAGCCGGGTCGCGTGGGGGAGCTCGAGTCCCGCGCGCCGCACCCGGTCCTCGTCGTCAAAGGCCCTGTCAGTCGGCCCGACGTAGGCAAGCGCACCCCGGGTGAGGATGACAGTGGTATGGCAGGCCTGGGCGACAAAGTCCATGTCGTGCGTCACCACCAGCACCAGCCGTCCATCCTCGGCGAGCGAGGTAACCAGCCGGGCAAGGCGGTCGCGCGCGTGCCGGTCCTGTCCCAGGGTCGGCTCGTCGAGGACGACCACGGGCGCGTCCGCCGCCAGGGCGGAGGCGATCGTGACCCATTTGCGGTCCGCCAGGCCGAGGTCGTGCGGGTGCGTCGATGCATGCGACGACAACTGGCATCGCGTAAGCGCTGCGTCGACGAGAGCGGTCAATTCGGCGCCGGTGCGGCCCATCATCTTCGGGCCGAACGCCACCTCGGCCCGGACCGTGCGCTCGAACAGCTGGTCGTCAGGGTTCTGAAAAACGTAGCCAACCAGGCGCGCCATCTGCGCCACGGAGCGCTCCCGGACCATGACACCGGCTATCTGAACCGCCCCGGTCTGCGGTCGCAACAAACCGTTGAGGAGCTTGGTGAATGTGGTCTTTCCGGCGCCGTTCTCACCCACGAGCGCGATCGAGCCTCCACGAAGTTGCAGGCTTAGTCCGGGTTCGGCGTAGACACCGGCACCCTCCGGGTAAGCGAAACGCACATCTCGCAGGTCT
>VBDY01000016.1 GCA_005882775.1 Chloroflexota bacterium
AAGTCTTGAGGTCCACCCCGGACGGGTACCGGGCTAGGCCAGCGTCGCGAAAACCACCAGGCGGTGGTCGTAGGTGCGAGCGCCCGCGTCGTACCGCCCGGCACAGGTGATCAGGTTCAAGAAGCGGCCGGCGGCCGGACCGAAGACGCGCACCGCCGGGAAACCCTCGCGCGGAACGACGGAGACGGCGGTCACTCGGAAGGTGAGCTCGTTGCCGGCGGCGTCCGAAACGTAGATGCGGTCCCCGGAGTGCAGCCGGTGCAGGTTCCCGAAGAGGGCGGCGCCCAGCACACTGTCGAGGTGGCCAGCCATCACCGCCTGGCCGGTGGCGCCGGGTCGCACGCCGGTGCGCAGCCAACCTGCATCCCAGATATTGGCCGGCACGTCCATGCTTTTATCCGACCGAACGCCGACGCCCTCTACGACCGTATCGATCCCAAGCGATGGGATCCGCAGTCGGGATGGCGTCACCGGGCCGCTTGCTGTATGGAGGATCGTGGTTGGTGCTGAGGGCGGGACAGCGATGAGGGCTTTCCCGAAGAGCTCGGTGTCCGGGGTGTCGGCTCGGGCAGTGAAGGTCGGGGGCGCCGGAGCGGTCAGGCGCTGAGCCGGAGCCGCGGGCTGCTGGTGTATCGCCAGGGCCGGCACAGCGAAGACGGCCAGCAATGCTGCAACGGCGGCGGCTGGGGCCACTCGCGCCACTGCTGCTGGGGAAGCGCCATGCGACCGACGACGTCCGGCGACCGCAATAGAGGTTGAGGCAACCAGCAGCAACAGAGCGACCATGACGGCCGCTCCTCCGAGGTTGACGCTGCTGGCCCAGGCCCCAAGAGCCACGGAGGCCATGCCTCCGTTGGGCGGCCCGGGCAATGACGCGGTCGGCCGTCCGGTGATCACTGTGCTTGCAGTGTTGTTCGATCCGTTCGGATCGATTTCCACCTCGCCTGTCTTCGTCGCCGAGTTGGTAATGGCACCGGTGGCGGTAACCGTCGCGGTCAGCCCAAGCGTGGTGGTCGCGCCGGCTGCCAGCGGACCTATGTTCCAGACCCCGGTCGATGACGTGTACGTGCCGGCGGCCGGGTTCGCGGAGACAAAGCTCAGTCCCGCCGGGAGCAGGTCGGTGACCTGGACCCCGGTCGCATCGGACGGGCCGGCATTGTGGGCGGTGATGGTGAAGGTGACGTTGGAACCAACGGTGACCGTCGAGGCACCGGCTGACTTTGAGACCGCGACATCAGCCTGCGACGTGACGGTGGTGGGATCGGAGGCAGTGTCGTTCGTGGTGTCGACCTCTCCGCCGCCGGCGACCGAGGCGCCGTTTGAGACCGAGGAGGCGGCCGACTGAGCCACCGACACGGTCACGGTGATCACCGGATAGGAGGCGGCCGCGGCCAGCCCATCGGAGCGAGTGCAAGTCACCAACGGCGCGACGGTGACGCAGCTCCAGCCAGTCCCGGACGCGCTCAGTGGCGTGAGGCCAGCGGGCAAGGTGTCGCTGACCGTCACCAGACCGGTAGTCACCGTCCCACCAATGTTGGTCACGGTCAACGAGTAAGAGCCCGTGCTGCCGCGGACGAAGGTGCCGCTGTGACTTTTCGCGATGGTCAGGTCCGGCGAACACGCGGCTCCAGAGCCGGCACCCGGAATCTGGTTTGCAGCAACGAGCGCCTGAAGTCCGGTGGCACCGGGGGTTGCGCCATAGGCGGCCTTGTCCGTGGTGGTCGTCCCGTTCGCTCCGCCGCTTACGTCAAACGATGCCGGCGCGACAGAGGTCAGGACGACACCACCACCTCCTCCGCCGCCCGGTCCGTGGTAGTCGGTTGGTCCGCCAGCATCCGCTGGCCAGGTGTCCGTACCCACTCCGCCATGCGCATTGGCGGTAAGGCCTCCGAGCCCGCCGAACTGTGCCACCAGCATCACGCTGCCGCCGGCACCACCACCTCCCCCACCGTCGTTGAGCGGCGCAACGCCGGTGCCGCCATTCGCGCTGATGGTCCCCGCGCCAGCAACGGTGCCGGCCCGCATAGCGACGAGCCCTCCCCCATTGCCAGCGCTGCTCGCGTTCGTTATAGCCGCTGAGTTGTTGCGACTGCCAGCCCCGCCGCCGGCACCGAGCGCTACTCGCGTGACGCCGGCCGTGAAGGCGGTGCCTCCAAAGCCGCCGCGAGACAGGTTGCTGAACCAGGAATTGCCGCCCTCACCGCCAGCGCCACCGTTGGCGCCACCCCCACCGCCCGTGTTCTGATCGTTTGCTGCAGGATTGGGATCGGTGCCACCTCCGCCCGCTGTGCCCGGCGCGCCCCTGGCGGTGGCGCCCGCAGGGTAGCCTTCCTGGCCGGTGTTGACCGCGGCCCCGGCTCGAGAGTCATAGACGTAGTGCGGCGTTCCCGCGATCCCCTCACCCTTCTGCCCGTGAAACAGGTTCGTGCTCAGATTGACGTAGTCGGTGCCGGTCCCACCCGCGCCGCCGGCGAACTGGCGACCAAGACCACCACGAAAGCCCGCCTGGTCGACGCTCACGGTCGCACCGTTCAGGGCAAGTGCTCCGGCGACATCAATCGCGAGCACCCCGCCGATCGAGCCGTTGAAGGGCGCAGCCGCCAGGGTGCTGGTCAAGGTCGCCGCCGCGTACTGCGGCACGCGGATCACCTGGAAGGTGCGCTGTCCCTGGGTCCCCGTGGGAGCTGCGGCAGTGTAGGTATTGATCAGCCCACTCGCAAGGGTCAGCGTGCCCCCGCCCAGCGGAACGGCGCTCGCCGCGGCCGCGTATTCGAAATGGCCGCTCCCGTTGAGGTTGGTCGACCCGGTCGCCGGATCGCCAGCCGTGCCGTCGCCGTAGGCGCCGGTGTTGGTGGAGTCGATCGCCGCGTCCTGGACCTGGATGACCAGGAGAAGATCGCCCGCTGCCACTGGCGTCGCGGCACCTGCGGCCGCCCCCAGCTGGACGCTGGTCGAGCCGGCGGCAGCCGGGGCGGTGCCGGGATAGTACGTATTCACAATCCCGCTCAAGGTGGCGATCCCGTCGCGACCGGGAGTGGCGCAGAGCGCGGGAGCCGCGCTGGCAGGGATGAGGCGAGGAGCCGCCAGGACGAGGGCCAGCAATACGGCGGCTGCCCGGGCAGGCCCCATTCGGGACATACCTCTAACAAACGCGAATCAAGCCACCATCCTCCCCGTATCCGTGAACTGATCTGGAGCTCGCCTCGCCAAGAAGGGCCCGGACCGGCAAACTTAAGCCCGCAGGGAGGTGGTGCGAGGTGGCCGATGGGGCTTCCGGGTGTGTCATCTGTCGGGGATCGGAGGGGGATGCGGAGCTGGGGCGCGTCCTGGTCTGGGAAGACGATTTGTGGAGGCTGACGACGAGCGTCCAGTCAGAGGTTCCCGGGTTCTCCTATCTCGAACCGAAGCGGCACATTCCCCACATCACGGACCTGGAAGGCCCCGAAGCCGCCAGCCTGGGAACCGTGCTGGGAAGGGTAACGCGAGTGCTGCGCGAGGAGGCAGGCACCAACCTCGTCTACCTGTTCGTATTCGGGGGTGGGGTCCCCCACCTGCACATCCATCTAGCCCCGCACCGTGACGGCGACGCTCTCAATGACCAGATGATCAAGGGTGAGCTGGTCACCAGGAAGCTGCCAAGCGGGGCAGAGGAAATCATCAGCAAGGACTATCCACCGCTACCCGAGGCCGAGCTGCGACGGGTTGCGGAACGAGTGCGCGACAGACTGAGATAAGTCACCCACTTTGCTCGCTCGCGGCGTCCTTGTGGATGTGGAAGGACAGCGACCGTTCGGGCGAGCGCCTCAGGCATGGAAGGGCGCGCTCCTGGCAGCGGCCTTTCTCCTCGCTGGGTGCGCTCAGCAGACTCCGGTCGCGATCGCGGGCGCACAAGTGGAGGCGGCGGCTAAGGATGCCCCCACCCCAACCCTCGGCCTGGAGGGGGAAGGAAGTCAGCCGAGCGCTACCCCCGCACCGACCCTCCCCCAAGTGGGGAGGCAGTACGAAACCAGCCGGCCCGCCGTCGTGTGGGGAACCAGACTCAGCCGGCTGCCCACCACCAGGAAGGTGGTAGCGCTAACTTTCGATGCTGGAGCCAACGCTGACGGCGTGCCCTCCATCCTGCGCACCCTGCAGGCAACCGGAACGCCAGCGACCTTCTTTCTAACTGGCAAGTGGGTCCAGACTTACCCTCAGCTCGCCCTAGAAATCGGGCACGGCTATCAGGTCGGCAACCACACCTATGACCATCCATACCTTCCGCAGCTCCCTGATGCGGCGGTCCGCAAGGAGATCGTGGCTGCTGGCACGATGATCGCAAGCGCCACCGGACATGATCCCCGGCCGCTGTTTCGGTTCCCGTACGGCGACGGCGACGCGCGGACGATCGCGATTGCCAATCAGCTCGGCTACTCGTGCATCCAGTGGACGGTGGATACCAAGGGCTGGCGCGGCATCTCGGGCGGGCAGACCGTCGACAGCGTGGTCAGTCGGGTCATGGCAAACCTCGAGCCGGGCGAGATCGTGCTGATGCATGTTGGATCAGCCGGCGACCACTCAACCCTCGATGCGGACGCTCTGCCCCGGAGCATTGCTGCCTTGAAGGCGCAGGGCTACAGCTTCACCACGCTTACTAGCTAATGATGGATGCTGACGGTATCCGCTTCCTTAGCAAAATTGACCGTGTCAGCGAATCGATTGGAATCGTAGGGGCTTCCAGGAGCATTGTAATTGGTGTTGAATTCAACGAAGGCAGCGATGTCTCCGTCGACCCATAGGCAATCTTCATATTGAATAATGCCGGTGCCATGATGGACCCAGTCCTCGCACTTGATTGTCAGACCGTTCCAGTTTTCTTGCTTAAGCGTTTTAGGGTCGTCTTTCCCGTTGGCGTAGCTGAAAACCGAGAACGACGCAACCTGTGCGGCTTTCGCGGGATTGCCTTTGTACTCTGCCTCAACGACTGAAAAATACCAACACGGACAGTTGATGCTCTCATTCCATTTGTAATTCTGTGCCCAATGGTCTGTCGGTCTGGTGGACGAGATGTTGTCCCAGTCGGCCAGCAGCATATCTGGCGGGCCGAACGGTGAGTAATTCCCTATCACGGTTGGCTTGGTTAGGCCTTTGCCGGGGCCGTTGCCGATTCCGACGGTGGAGACGTTGGCAAATGGGCCACTATGGGTCAAAAACAGTCCGATACCGCCAGCGATCGCGCCAACCAATAGGACACCGATTACGTTGGGTGCAGCGGATTTCCTGCGTGGCGGTGGCTGAGCAGGCGCTGGCTCAACCGGGCGCCATTGCTGGCCGTCCCACCACCACTGTCCGTCTTCGGAATAGATAGGGCCGGACGATGCCGCCTGGCTCATGATCGTGGTTCCTGGAGGGACAGGGGCGCCATCGCGGCTGTAACGGCCTCATCTCTGGCTTCTTGCCACCAACGACGTCTGGGCCGTGGGAAATGGCCTGGCGTTCACGAACCCGATCAGGTCCCGACGAGCGGAGGCATTGTTAAAGCAGCTTCTGGGTGTCGACATTGGTTGCCGCCAGGTCAGCTGAGTAGATCGAACCGGTAGTGTCGAGCGCCACGTGGGAGTCGCCACCACCATTGGGGTCGGAGGCGTTACAGAACTTAAAGGTTGACCCTGCGTTGGTAGACCACCAGAAATTGATCCCGTTGCAGCACTCCGTGCCCGGTTTGATAAATACGCATCCGAGTGCCGACGGAACCCCGACCGGGGCCGAAATGTAGACCCGGTTGCCATGAAGGCGATCGACCGCGGTGCTCGGCTCGCCAGATCCCGGCTGGCTGACGCTGGGATTTGCCACAGGCAGCTGCTGGTTGCGGAAGGCAAACCCGCCGCTGAAGCTACCCGGCGCAGATGGCCCGTACGTGAGCGTGATGACGAAGCTGGCCTGTGTCGCCAGAGGATTGAAGCCACAGCCCGAGGTTGGGGGGCCGCTGGTACCGATGTTGAGCTCGTATTCCGTACGCGTGGGAAGCAGCTCGCCGACCCGCTGGGTCGCGCTGTTCGGAAGGTGGCTGCTGCGATCGTACGTGGTGTTCGATGGATTGCTTGGGTCGGCGATGCCATTGAGGCAGAGAAAGAAATCTGCCGTGCCGGAGGGGCGGACCGCCTTGACGTCCAGCAGCGCCGCCGGCCTGCGGGAATGCAACTGCGGGTTGGTTACCAAAGTCCGGAAGTGGAAGCTGCTTGACAAGACTGAAGGTCAGGACTATACCGGCAAGGACGCTGTCGAAGGGAGCATTCGAGGAGGTGTCGCGATGGTACGAGTGACAGTCCTATATAACCAGCCAGAGGACAAGGCGAAGTTCGACCGCTACTTCAAGGAGACCCATGTCCAGAAGGCCATCAAGGCGCCTGGAATCGAGCGTATTGAGTCGAGCACGATCAAGAGCGCGGGTGATGGGAGCGCCAGCCCCTATTACCGGATCACGGAAGTCTACTTCCCCACTGACTCAGACTTCCAAGCCTTCCTCAACTCATCCGAAGGAAAGGAGGCACTTGGCGACCTCGATAATTTCGCGAAGGGCCGATATACGATGCTGATCGGCGAAGTCGACTCGGTCACGGAGAAAACCCCAGCCCGTGCCGGAACGAGAAGCTAGCCCAAACTAAAACCCAGGGCGAGCGTGCAAGCAATCGCCCTGGACCAAACTGTATGTTCCATCTGAGGATTGGAGCACCGAATGCATTGGGGTCGCTTTGTGGAGGAGCAGCCGGACCTTGCCGCCCTCGGTCAGCAACGGCTCGGTCAACAGCGCCTCGGCGGACCCGGCGTCGTGCTCGTGGGCACGGTAAGAGCTGACGGCACGGCCCGCATCAGCCCGGTCGAGCCATTGTTCTGGGAAGACGACCTATGGCTTTCGATGCTGTGGGGATCACATAAAGCAGCTGACCTACGGCGCGATCCGCGAGTGCTCGTCCATAGCATCGTCGTTAGTCGAGAAGGTACCCTCGGTGAGTACAAACTCCGCGGCCGCGCGATAACCGAGGAGAATGCCGACGTCCAGGCACGCTATGCCGCAGTTGTCGTAGAGCAGGTGGGCTGGACCCCGGTTCCTGGTCGCTTCCACCTTTTCTGGATCGATATATCGGACGTGACGTTCATCCGCTACGACGACGCCACCGGCGACCAGTTCGTGACGAGGTGGCCACAAGGGATCGAGTACGTGAGAAGGGCAACATCGCCGACGTCATTTGGGGAGACGGAACCACGGTCCGACCTCCTCAAGTCCCGCTAGGCTGACGGTGATGGCCTATCAAGTGAGAGTCGAGCGGACTACCGAGTCTCCTACGGCGGTCGTCAAGGCGAATACGACGTGGCGGGAGTTCCCGACACTGTGGCGCACGCTGCTCGACGATGTGTGGGCGTTCCTCAGGTCCAGGCCTGGCCTGCGCACCGAGGGCCACAATGTAATGGTTTACAGGAATGGCGTCTCCGGCGTCGAGGTAGCCGTCGAGGTTGGTGTGCAGGTGACGCAATCCTTCGAAACCGCCGGGCGCGTTGTCCCATCGACGTTGCCCGCCGGCGAGGCGGCGGCGACGGTCCACACGGGAGCGCCCTCGGAGATCGGCGAGGCGCACGACGCGGTTGTGGCATGGTGCTCTGCACAACGCCGCGAGCTAACCGGCGTCAGGTGGGAGATCTACGGAGACCCCGACCCCAAGACCGGCCACTTCGACGTCGCGGTGTACTGGCAGCTTGCCTAGCCAAGAGCGACCGACGATCGTCTTCTTCCCGGAGGGCGCGTTCGGCCCGACGAACAACTGCGTCGGGATCGGCCGGGAGCTCCAGCGGGTCGGAGCACGAGTCGTCTTCGTGGTCGAAGAATCATTCCGTGGGACGCTCGAGGCGAGGGGCTTCGAGGAGCGGCTGATGCGGCTCAAGCCGAGCCCGGAGGTCCCGGAGGAACCGGGCCAGTTCTGGAAGGACTTCATCCGGGACACGGCGCCGGAGTTTCGCAAGTCGACCCTCGACCAGCTCTCAACGCTGATCAGGCCGATCTGGAGCGAGCTCATCGACGGCGCCATATTCGTGAACGGTCGGCTCAAGGAGATCTTCGAGGAGGTCCGGCCGGACGTGATCGTGCAGGACAACGTGGTTGCCTTCCCCGCGGTGCCAGCGTCCGGGGTCCCCTGGGTGCGGATCGCCTCCTGCAATCCGCTCGAGATCAAAGATCCAGCGCTGCCGCCGGCCTTCTCCGGGCTTCCATTGGCGGACCGGAGCGAGTGGGATGCCTTCAGACAGGCCTACCGGGTGCTGCACGCCGACCT
>VBDY01000224.1:0-767 GCA_005882775.1 Chloroflexota bacterium
CGGGGAGGCGTGCCGACCGCGATGAAGACGAACTCGGCGCCGGGAATCGCCTGGTTGTAGTCCGTCGTGAATTTCAGCCGGCCGGACTTGAGGTTCTTTGGGAGGAGGTCATCCAGTCCGGGCTCATAGATCGTGGCCTTGCCGTCCTGGAGCGCGGCGATCTTCTCCTCGTCAATGTCGACCCCGCTGACCCGGTGACCAAGCTCGGAGAGGCAGACGGCCGTGGTCAGGCCCACGTAGCCCGTCCCGATGACGGCGACCGAACTCATGACCCTTGAGTCTATCGAGGCATGCGATCAGAATGCAGGGAAAAGGGAAGGGGGGCGAATGAAGGATCAGCCAGCGACGAAAGCTACGGGTCAGAAGCCATGTGTGTGCCGCCTCGGCGTCAAAGGTGGATGGCTGTGGAAGCCGACCGGCAAGGCGAATGCCGAGCACCAGTCGGAGTACCAGTGCCGCATGTGCGGCAGGACGGAGTGGCGGGCGGCTAAAGCCTGAGACAGAAAAGGCGCCCCGCCAGAGCTGGCGGAGCGCCTTTCTCAGATTGCGTTAGCGGTTTTCGCCGGGCTGGCCGGGCTGACCGGGCCAGGTCGTCGCGGGCTTGGTCGCCGGCTGGCTGACCTTGCCAGGCCACTGCTGGCCGGGCTGGCCACCCTGCCCCGGACGCTGCTCGGGTTGGGGCTGGCCGGTCTCGTTTCCGCGCCGCTTCTCGTGCTTGCCGTCGGTTTTCATGGCTCGGAATATAGAGCCGAACGGGCCACCTGGAT
>VBDY01000224.1:802-3078 GCA_005882775.1 Chloroflexota bacterium
AAGGAAGCGACGCATTTGGCTGCCAGCTTCGTGACAACCTCGCGACATCGCGCAAGAGAGAGTGTGAGCCGCACCCTGGGCATCCGCCAAAATATGGGTGATTGCGCAAAGGAGGCTAAGCGATGAAAACGGTTGAGCTGAGACGGCATACCGCGAGCGACGGCGACCGGCTTACTCCAGAAGGCGTCCGGGCGGCCGTCGAAATCGGAGGGCAGCTCGCCGACCGGTACGACCTCCTGATCTCATCGGGCGCGCAGCGAGCCACCCAGACCCTGGCCTGCTTTCTGGCGGGTTCAGGCAACCGCTTCCCGGTTGGCGTCACGGTGGATCAGAGTTTTCGATCGTTAATCGAGGAGCGCTGGTTCGCGATCGCCCGCCAATCGGGTGGCGGCGGGCTGGAAGACTTTATGAAGCTGGATCGGCCGCTGGTCGAGGAGGAAGCCGCCCTGTTTGGGAGCGCGCTTCGGCGTGTTTTCGATGCCCTCCCTGGCGGCGGGCGAGCGCTGATTGTTGGCCACTCTCCCATGCATGAGGTCGCGGTCTATGGGCTCACGGGCTCGGTGGTCCCGCCGATCTCCAAGGGAGCCGGCGTGCTGGTCGTCCAGGATGGTGATCAATTCCAACTGGTGGCCGGTCCCGCCGTCTCGCTGGCGGAGGTCGTTCGAAAGTAGCCGATCTCACGTGACGGGTTTCTCGGGCGGGAATCGATGGCGCGGATAGCGGGTTATCAATCAAATATGGAAAGGACCAGAGTCGAGAGGGCACGCTTGTTCGTGCTGCTTGGCGGGCTGACGGCATTCGGCCCTCTATCTATAGATATGTATCTCCCCGGGCTGCCCGCGATCGCCAGGGACCTTAGCGCGAGCGAGTCGGTCATCCAGCTCACGCTGACGGCTTGCCTGATCGGACTGGCACTCGGACAGGTGGTGGCTGGGCCCGTCAGCGATGCCCTGGGGCGACGCCGCCCGCTTCTTGTCGGTGTCGCCGGATACGCGATCGCGTCACTCCTGTGTGCGCTCGCGCCGTCGGCGCCGGCGCTGGTGGGGCTGCGCTTACTTCAGGGCCTGACCGGGGCAGCCGGGATCGTGATCGCGCGCGCCATCGTGCGAGACATGTACTCGGGCTCTGCGGCCGCCAGGTATTTTTCGCGCCTGATCCTGATCATGGGGCTGGCTCCAATCCTGGCGCCTGTCCTCGGTGGCCAGGTGCTTCGGTTCACCTCGTGGCACGGGATCTTCGTGGTGCTGGCGGGGATCAGCCTGCTACTGCTTGTAGGCGCGGCCGCGGGTTTGCCCGAAACGCTGCCGGTCGCGCGCAGACGCGAGGGCAGCCTGGCCGACACCGGACGGACTTTTCGGAGGCTGGCGAAGGATTCGCTATTTGTCGGCTACGCCCTCTCGGGCGGACTCGGCTTCGGTGCGATGTTCGCCTACATCGCCGGCTCGCCATTCGTGTTGCAGGGGATCTACCACGTGTCGCCGCAGACGTTCAGCCTGATCTTTGGCGCGAATGCGCTGGGATTCGTCATCACCAGCCAGGTGAACGGCAGCCTGGTGAGCCGCGTGCCGCCGGAACGGCTCCTGCTGGGTGGCTTGATCACGGGCGCGATAGGTGGCCTCAGCCTTCTTGCGGTGGTGGCAATCGGAGGGCTTGGGCTCGCGGCGATCGTCCCGCCGCTATTCGTCCTGGTGTCGAGTATTGGCTTTGTGGTGCCGAATGCGATCGCCCTGGCGCTTTCACGACACCCAGAGGCGGCGGGGACAGGGTCGGCCCTGCTCGGTGTGATTCAAAGCGGCGTGGGCGCCATCGGCGCGCCGCTCGTGGGTCTCGCCGGCAACAGCTCCGCCCTGCCCATGGCAACCGTGATCGCGGTCTCGGGCACGGGCGCGATCGTTACGTTCCTGGTCACGTCCGTTCGCTCCAGGGCGAGGAGCCCGCGAGCGGACGAGCAGATGCCCGTCTCCGGCTACGGGGCTTGAGGCCGGCTTAGCTGGCGCGCCGGCGGCGGGCGATGGCGCTGGCCACCACGAACATACCGACCACGACCAGGGACACGAGCGTGCCAATCAGGTCAAGGATTGAGCGTAGGATGAGCGCCCCCCCCACCCCGGCCCTCCCCAGAGGGGGAGGGAGATATTGAGGGGAGGCAGAAAGCGCTGTAAACGCCTGGCCGGGCTCGTTCGTGTGAGTAGGTGAAAGAGGAGGAAACGCTGAGCGCAGCTGGCCGTCCGTGGTTTGAAGAGCACGTTCGGCTGCTTGCGCGCCCGGCGTACCAA
>VBDY01000142.1 GCA_005882775.1 Chloroflexota bacterium
ATCGTGAACGCCACTCCGGTAGGCATAGACGGCAAGAGCCTGTTGTTCCCGGCCGAGTGGCTCACCCCCAGGCACTTTGTTTTCGATCTCCTCTACAACCCGCCGGTCACTCCTCTGGTTGAGGCGGCGCTGGCGCACGGGGCGAGGGCGGTGACCGGGCTCAACATGCTCCTCTACCAGGGAGCAGCTTCCTTCGAGATCTGGACCGGTAAGCCTGCCCCCGAGCCGGCCATGCGGGAGGCGCTGCAGCAGGCGGTTTCGCGCTCATGAGCCTGCGCTTCCTCACCGCGGGTGAGTCTCACGGTGAGCGGCTGACCGTGATCGTCGACGGTGTCCCCGCCGGCGTCTCGCTGACCGCAAAGGACCTGGCGTCAGACCTCGCTCGCCGCCAGGCCGGGCACGGACGTGGTGGCCGGATGAAGATCGAGCAGGATGCCGCCCGGATCGTTTCCGGCGTCCGAGGGGGCGTCACCCTGGGATCGCCGATCACTCTGGATATCGCCAACCGCGACTGGGCGAACTGGTCGGAGGTGATGAGTGTCGATGCCGAGACGGTCAAGCGCAAGCCGATCACGCGCGTGCGGCCGGGTCACGCCGACCTGGCCGGCATGTTGAAGTACGGCGCGAATGACGCGCGCGACGTGCTCGAACGCGCGAGCGCTCGCGAGACAGCCGCCCGGGTTGCCGCCGGTGGTGTGGCCAAGCAGGTCCTGGCCTCCTTTGACGTCCGGGTTCATAGCTACACTGCGTCGATCGGCGAAGTCAGGGCCAGTGTGCCACCGACCATAGACTGGCCGGGCGTCGAAGCCTCGCCCGTCCGCACTCCCGACAGCAGGGCGGGTCAAGCCATGGTCGAGGCCATCGATGCGGCCAGGGCTGCGGGAGACACCCTGGGTGGTACGTTCACCGTGATCGCGAGCGGGGTTCCACCCGGATTGGGTAGCTACCGGCAGTGGGACACCAGGCTTGACGGGTTGCTGGCCCAGGCCGTGATGAGCATCCCCGCCTGCAAGGCGGTTGCCATCGGCATCGGCTTCGAGGTATCGGCACTCCCGGGTTCGAGGGTGCACGACACGCCGGTCTATGTCGAGGGTAAGGGCTTCGGCCACCTGAGCAACCGCGCCGGCGGCCTCGAGGGTGGGGTTACGAATGGCGAGCCGGTGGTGGTGCACGGTGCGATGAAGCCCATCTCCACTCTGCTCAAGCCGATGGACTCCGTCGACGTGAAGACACGCGAGCCGAGCCGGGCGCACTACGAGCGGAGCGACATTTGCGTGGTCCCGGCCGCGGGCGTGATCGCAGAGGCGATGGTGGCGCTCGTCCTCGCCAATGCCTTCCTCGAGAAGTTCGGCGGCGACTCGCTCCCGGAGATCACCCGAAATCTGCAGGGCTTCCTCCAGCAGGTCCGCCAATGAGCAACCTGGTCCTGGTGGGCTTCATGGGAAGCGGCAAGACCAGCGTTGGCCGGGCCCTGGCGGATCGTCTCGGCCGGCCTTTCATCGACCTCGACGCCGTGATCGCTGCCGATGCCGGCCTGCCGATCAGCGCCATCTTTCAGCAGGAGCAGGAGGCCGGATTCCGGGCCCGTGAGTCGCGCTGCCTCAGAGCCGTGCTTGCGGAGGACGGCCGGGTGGTCGCGGTCGGCGGGGGAGCCCCCCTCGACGAGGCGAACTGGCAGGCCATCCGGGCAGGTAACTGGGTGGTGGCCCTGACCACGTCGCCGGCAGAGCTCAAGGTGCGACTGCGCGAGGCGACGGATCGTCCTCTGCTCCGCCCGAGCGTTGGAGCCGCGATCGACTCACTGCTGCCGGCTCGAATCGGCCGTTATCGCGAGGCCGACCTGGTCGTTTCCACCGACGGCCGCTCCCCGGCGGCGGTGGCAACCGCCATTGCCGATGCACTGCCGCACGACGGTATGGAGCGGATCGCAGTCGACGTCCACGGCTTTCCGCACGAGATCGTTGTCGGGTCCGGTCTCTGCCATCTTCTGCCAGGTGTGCTCGCCCGAGCCTCCGTCCAGGGACCGGTGGCGGTGATCACCGACAGTGTGGTCGGCCCCCGCCACGCGATGACGGTCGAGCACACCCTGCAAGCGGGTGGCTGGCGGCCTCATCGTTTCGAGCTTGCCGCGGGGGAGGCCGCGAAGTCGCTGGAGGCGCTGAACGTCCTCTACCAATTCATGGCCAGCGCCGGCATCGACCGCTCGGGAGCTGTGATTGCGCTGGGCGGTGGAGTGGTCGGCGACGTGGCCGGTTTTGCTGCTGCCACCTGGATGAGGGGTATCCCCTATGTCCAGGTCCCTACCACCCTGCTTGCCATGGTCGACAGCAGCATCGGAGGCAAGACAGCCGTCAACCTTCCCGCCGGCAAGAACCTGGTCGGGGCAGTCCATCAGCCGGTGGCAATCATCTGTGACCTCGACTATTTGAAGACACTTCCGGAAGGGGAGTACCGGGCCGCCTGGGGTGAGATCATCAAATGCGCTGTCGCAGGTGACCGGCAGCTGTTTGACGATCTCAGAGCAGCCCGATCCGCCGCGCTGGGGCGGGAAGAGCCGGTGGTCCGACGGATCGTGGCTCGCGCCGCAGCCTTCAAGGCACGCATCGTCGCGGAGGACCCCCACGACCGCAATGCGCGCGCAGTATTGAACTATGGTCACACGGTCGCGCACGCGATGGAAACCGCACTCGGCTATGGCGCCATCAGGCACGGTGAAGCCGTCGCCTGGGGGATGCGTGTGGCCGGCCGGTTGAGCGTGGACACGGGTCACTGTCCGCCGGCGGCGGCTCAAGCCCAGGACAGCCTGCTCCAGGACTATTCGCTGCTAGTTCAGCCTCCGGCTGCCCCGGTGAGTCAGCTGATGCAGACCATCCAGCACGACAAGAAGGCGCAGGATGGGGAACCGCGTTGGGTCCTCTTGCGCGACATCGGGCAGGCGGAGTACGGAAAGCGCGTATCTCGAGAGAAGGTGGAGGCTGCGCTCACGGCAGTGCTCGCAACGTGAACATCCTCGTGCTCAACGGTCCGAACCTCGCCACCCTGGGGCGGCGTGAGGTAGAGATCTATGGCAAGGAAACACTGGCGGATATCGAGAAGGCGATGATGCACCGCGCCGGCGAGCTACAGTCCAGGATTCGATTCTTTCAGTCGAACCACGAGGGGGCGCTGATCGACGAGATCGAGACCCGGGCGAGCGAGACAGACGCCATCATCATCAACCCCGGCGGTCTTTCCCACACCAGCTATCCCCTCTACGACGCGCTCCGGGCCTTTGCCAAACCCGTCCTCGAGGTCCACATCTCCAACATCTTTGCCCGAGAGGAGTTCCGTCACCGCTCGGTGACGGGTGCGGCCGCAGTCGGCGTCATCACCGGACTGGGGACTTCGAGCTATCTGCTCGCCCTGGAGTTCCTTACGCGCGAGAGGGGCCGCTAAGCCGTTTGGTGGCGCCGGGCGAGGGTGGCCGCTGTCACCTCGGCCGCCAGCTCCTCGAGCTCGCGTGGTGCGTGCGTGGCTCGGCCGTCGCTCAGCCGCACCCAGACCCACTCGGTAAGGACGTCGGCCAGGATCTGACCGTCGGCAACCCGGCTGATGGCGGTCCGCCTCACTGCCCGCGCGCCTTTGACCAGCTCAACCTTCACAGAGACATCAACCTCATCGCCAAATACCGCCGGCCGATGGTGCACTATTTCGCTGCGGCGCACGACCCAGCCGCCGCCGTGGGCGATCGACCACTCCCGTCCGTAACCGGCCGCCTCGGCGTGCTGGGTTGCGATCTCCTCGGCCCAGTTCAGATAGACGGCGTTGTTGACATGGCCGTTGCTGTCGAGCTCGTAGCCGCGTACCCGCCAGCGGGCGCTGAACTCGATCGGGTTGACGCCTTCAGGCACCCGTTGTCGCTGGAGGCTCGGCGTAGGCATCGAGCCAGCTCTGCAGCGCCCCCACCTCCGGCATCAGCCGGAGTCTAGCGGATGGTGGAGGCGATAAAATGGGTCGCCGGGCTCAGCCGCGGCGTGCACATGAGGGTGGGATTTCCCGCTTCGCTCGTTGGGTTTACCGTCTATCGGATCCCGGTCGACGTTGTCTTGCGGACCGGTAATGTGCTGGTCCTCCTGCGATGGACGGCCATCCCCTTTCTGGGGGTCCTCGGCCTTGTCGCCCCGCCGCGAGCGCCGCTGCTGGTGGTGCTCGTGATTTTGGGCGTCTCGCTATACAACGGTTGGGCGACGGTTGCGCTCGCTGGTGCTGACCGGGTGCTGGCTGTTCGGAGCCTCCGGGTGGCGGCCTGCCTGGACGCGCTCATGCTTTTCCTGGTCGTGCTCATTTACGAGGGCAGCCCGCCGGGTGGCTCCATCTACGGCTTCTACACCGTGATACTGATCGACCTGGCGCTCTACTGGGATGCGCTGGCGGTGATACCGGGGCTGATTGTCTTCACACTGGCCATCTCCGGCGTGGAATGGCTGAAGGCGTTGTTCTGGGGTCAACCCTTCGCCCTACCCCAGGTGCTGCTCTGGACGTTGGTGATGATCGTGGTGGGGATGGCAGTCGGCGTGGTTTTCAATACGTTGGGTGCCTCCCTAAACCTGGCAAAGGCGACGGCCGAGTCGGCTGTTACCAGCAGCGGACCCGCCGCATCGATCATCAAGCTCTCTTCGCGGGAGCAGGAGGTCTTGCGGCTGGTCGCCGACGGTTATTCGAACACCATGATTGCTTCGCGGTTGCATCTGAGCGATAACACCGTCAAGGGCTACGTCGAATCACTGCTTGGCCGGCTCAACGCGCGAAACCGCGCCGAAGCCGTCGCCGCGGCGTCCCGATTGAACTTGCTCTGAGGACCACGCTCCCCCTGGGGGAGCCTGGTGGCTGTAAACCGAAGGACGCGTGCGCCCTGGCCGTTTCGGTAGTGGGTGCCCATGGAAGCCAGACAGGATCTTGAAAGACCGCTGACCGTCGCGGCCGTTCGAATCCCCCGTGCCGGGTTGCTCGCCCTCGGCGCCGGTTTCGCGGCGTTTGGTGTTCTGTTGTTTCTGGGCAGGAACCTGATCTTCTTCTACGACGAGTGGACGCTGATCACCCAGAGTCCGCGATGGACCCTGGTCTCGTTCTTTCAGCCACACAATGAACACTGGTCGACCCTTCTCAAGCTGACGTACGAAGCGCTCCTCCTTACGGTTGGCCTGCGCAGCTACCTGCCATACCTGGCCCTGGCACTGGCTTTGCACGTCGCCTCAGCGCTCCTTGTATTTGTGCTGGTGCGCAGACGGGCTGGTGAGGTTCCTGCGCTGGTCGCGTGTGTGCTCATTCTGTTGATCGGGGCCGGATCGGAGGATCTCTTCTGGGCCTTTCAGATCGGCTTCAACGGGTCGATCGCATTCGGTCTCGCCGCCATGGTTCTCCTGGATCGGCCAGATGCTTCATGGCGTGCGTTGGTTGGCGCGTCAGCGGCGCTTCTGGGGTCGCTGATGTTCTCCGGCGTTGGGTTGTTATTCCTGGTCGCCCTTACCGTGGAGCTCGGCCTCGACCGGGTACGTCGACGCAACCTCTTGGCTCTGGCCCTGCCGCTGGTGGCCTACCTCGCCTGGTTCGTCGCGTTTGGTCGCTCGGGGCTGACCCCTCGGTTTCCCTCACCGTCAGCCTGGCTCACCTATGTCGCCAACGGAGTGGTTTCAGCCAGCGCCGGACTGCTTGCTCTGGCAGCGCCACTCGGACTCGTGGTGCTGGCTGCCATCATCGGCCTGGTCGCGTTCAGCTGGTGGCGGCGGGGGAGAGCGGACGCCCGCGTCCTGGGGGCCACCGCGGCGCTTCTAGCCCAGTTCGTGCTGACGGGGATCGTCCGGTCCCAGCTCGGACCCGAACAGGCGGCCTCGTCCAGGTATGTATACGTCGCCGCCTTCTTCCTGGTACTGATTGCCTGCGATGGGGTCCGTGACCTATCCTGGCGGCCCGCCGCCGGCGCCGGCGTAGCCCTGGCCGCCGCGGTCGTGGTGACGTTGGACCTGGTCCAGCTTCACGGCTACGCCGTCGAGAAGACAGCATTCACCGAGGTCGAGAAGGCCGACCTCCAGGTCGTGACCTTCTATCGCGGCACGCCCGGCCTCGCCCTCGACGCCCCGGTTGACGTTGTGGTCATGCCGCAGGTCACTCCCCGCGGCTATTTCGCGGCCATTGACCGGTACGGCGCTCCTGTGCCATCCGTCAACCAGCTTGGCTTCGAGCGCTTGCCATCGGCTGTGGTTGCCAACGTGAGGCGCTCAATTCTGCCCGGTTGACGTCCGTCTCAGCGTCGCCTGCGTGCCCGGCCCGGCATGCTCCGCTCGTGTGGCAGGTAGGAGCGGTCGCCAATCCACTGGGCCGGGACGATGGCCAGCCGTTGGGCCATCTGGTTGAGTGGAAACGCGTACTTGGCACGCAGCTCCGCGAACTCCTTCCAGGCGGCCTCCTGTGGCCGGCAGCTGTGGCCCGCCTTTCGTAAGCGTGCGACCGCTTCGTCGAACTCCTGGCGTTCAACATATGGTTCTGCCGAGCTTCTCAGGCGGAAATACCAGGACAGGTCTTCGACCAGGTGATTGCCAACCGTGAACATCAAGCGGGCCGGACCCTCGGACTCGTCCTCCACCGTGCTCATGACCAGTATCGCCGCGTCCATGACCGCGCCGAAGGAGTTGAGCCAGGCTTCGTTGTCGTGGCTCGACCGGAAGTAGACCAGGATTGGATAGGCGAGGTGGCTCTCCAGCACAGCGGCTGCCCAGCCGCGCCAGTCATCGAAGGTCCTGGTGAGCTCGTGGCGCATATCCTGCTCGGCCGCCGTCTCCAGGATGCGCACGCCCGATGGAGGCGCCCCGGCCATCGCGTCCAGGGATACCACCTGCTCCTCACGCGCCTGGAATGACGCATAGAGGGAGAAGAGGAGGGTGATGGCGAGCGCCGCCAGGACGACTCCGGTAGCGCTCTCGGCAATCGCGGTGACCCGGGCGGCGGCGCCGACCGGTACCAGGTCCCCGTAGCTGAGCGGTACCAGGGTGGTGGCGGAGAAATAGAGGGAGGTCCCGAACGTGTCCGGCATTGGGTGCATCTGCGAACGCAAACCATCGATGATGAGCCCGTAGCCGAGGACGAGTGCCGTTCCCCAGGTCCCGAACATGATCAGCACGCCGATCGGGCCGAAGGCTGCCAGCCACCGTTCCCGCCGAGCGACACGTGAGCTCCGGGTACCCACCCACCGCCAGACCGTCCACAGGGAGCGGAAGAGCCTGCGCACCAGAACGAACTTGTTGATCGCGGGCCGGGGTAAGACCACGGACTGGAACATGTCGTACAGGGCGGCTAGCACGAGAACCACCCCGGCCAGGACCTCCAGCCAGCCAGGCATTGACATACGATAGCCGCACGGTGCGGGCGTGACTCAAGCGCAAGGCAGGCGCCGCCGGGCGATTACGCTCTTGGCGCTCGCGCTGGGGGTAACGGCTTTGGCTGTCATCGCCACCCGCCCCACGGTCGCGACCAGCGTCGCCATGACCGCGACTCGTGTCCAGGCGCAGTTGGGGCCCGGGCTCGCCATGACCGGAATCTATCTCGAGGAAACTGGCATCCCGATGCCCGTGCCGTCCGAGATAAACATCGGATACCTCGGCCGGCGCGCGGGTGGGAACCCGGTGGGTCTTATCACTGCCTGGCTTGGGCTCACCGCCCTCGTGGTGCTTGGCGCGACGAATCTGTTCGCGGCCTCCCGCCGTTGGGGCCCGCGGCTCGCCGCCGGCCGCCTGGGCGCGATCCTGCACCTGACCCCGGATCGTATGCAGCGGGCGCAGCGTTGGTTTCGGCGTTGGGGACCCCTGGCCATCGTGATCTCGCGCTACATACCTGGCCTGCGATGGGCGATGGCGGTGGCCTGCGGCACGCTTGGAGTTAGTTACCCGACGTTCTGGCTCAGCACGGCGATCGCCGCTTCGGTTTGGGTTGGGGGTTTGCTGGTACTCGGGGTTACGATTGGCGGGTCAGTCGGCGACGTCATCGCTCAGCATCCCTGGGTGATCCTCCTGCTCCCTCTCCCTGCTTCGGCGGTGATCGCAAGCGCGGCCCTGCGAACGGTGTTTGTCAGGAGATCAGTCAGCGCCGGCCAGTGACCAGGCGGTCCCGGTGGGGGTGTCCTGAACCTCGACACCGCACTGGGCCAGGATCGCGCGGAGCCGGTCGGCGTCGCTGAAGCGCTGCTCACGCCTGGCGTTGCCCCGGAGTGAAAGCAGCACGTCGACCAGGGGCGCAAGGTATTCGCGGACGTCGTCGCGGCCGCCGGCACGGACGAGGCCTCCGAGATGGACGATCAGCTGACGCATCTCGGCCCGAGCGAGATCGCGCTCGTCGGTGCCGGCCAGGTCGGCCGCCCAGTCGTGCAGGACGCTCTCCATATCCAGGATGGCCGCCACGATTCCGCCGATGTCTCGTCGACCCAGAGCGTCAGCCCCTCGAGCGCCCCGTACCCGAACCTCCTCGAGCATCGGTGAGATGCCGGCGCCATCCGGTTCAAACGGCCTGGTGGCCATCCAGGCCGCCGCGTCCCGCGGGCCCTTTAGCTCGCTGAGAGGAAAGCTGGTTCGCTGCCAGACTCGTTCAGCCCCGCCACGCCGTATGGTCACACCTCCGCGTCCGCGCACCGCCACGGATTGACCCGCGACGTCGATGATGCAGGCGGTGTACTCGTCGACTCCAAGGATCACCACATCATCGGGCAGCATCGACTCGAGCACGCGGAGTCGCGACTCGCCCATGTAGCAGTACCTCGTGTCGTGTGTTCCGCCCTCCCGGTTGTTGTAGTGGGGGATGACCGCACAGGGCACGCCGATCTCGCCCAGCAGGTCCAGCCCCGGGATCCACGCCGGGTCATCTCCGACCTTGTAGATCTCGTAAACGGGGAGAGCGACCGACCCGAGGGTGATGGCTGCGGCGCTCGAGAATGAGACACATCCGCCCCCAGTGATTTTCTCGGCGAGCGCTCCGCGGACCGCTCTGCCCTGCCAATGGCGCAGTGCATAGGTTGGGCTGCCGGGCCCCGCGAAGACGTAATTCGCGGCGGCCAGGCGAGCCAGGAACCATCTGAGCTCCAGCGCTGTGGCCCGGCCGCTGTGCTTGAAGGATGCGAGGTTGATCTCGCACCCGACATGCTGGCGAAAGTAGGCGATCGTCCGGGACGCGATCTCGTCAGCGTTCTCCTGGAATCCGAATGGGGTGTCGAGAAGGACAGCATCGAGTCGCGGATCGCTTACGCGGGCGACCAGTTCCTGGTGAACGGCGGTCATGGCCGGACTTGTCTCGCCCGAACCGAAAATGGCGATCAGCCGGGGTGAGTCAGAGCCCACAAAAGAATGCTAAGCAGATCCAGGGAGGGCGCGGGGGCGCTGCCGCGTTTCTTGCGGATTTTCTTGCTAAGCCGGCCGGGTGGCCAGTCCGGGCTCGACACAGGGTCACGTATGGTTGGGTAATGCAGAGGCAACCTCGGCGCGCCGAGGCCGTTGCCGAAAGCCCGCTTACCGCGGACGAGCTCAGGCGGCTGGACGCCTATTGGCGGGCCGCCAACTACCTATCAGTCGGCCAGATCTACCTGCTGGACAACCCACTCCTGCGCGAGCCGCTCCAGATCCAGCACGTCAAGCCGCGGCTGCTCGGGCACTGGGGAACCACTCCCGGGTTGAACTTCTTGTACGCGCACCTGAACCGTGTGATCAGTGCGCGAAACCTTGACGCCATCTTCATCTGCGGTCCCGGACATGGCGGACCGGCGATGGTCGCCAATGCCTATCTGGAGGGCACCTACAGCGAAATCTACCCCGATGTCAGCCGGGACCTCACCGGCCTCCAGAAGCTGTTCCGGCAGTTTTCGTTTCCCGGCGGCATCCCGAGTCATGACGCTCCGGAGACGCCAGGGTCGATTCATGAGGGGGGCGAGCTCGGCTACGCTCTAACCCACGCTTACGGTGCCGCGTTCGATAATCCCGACTTGACCGTCTTTTGCGTGATCGGTGATGGAGAGGCCGAGACGGGCCCTCTTGCGGCGAGCTGGCATTCGAACAAGTTCCTCAACCCGCTGACGGATGGCGCCGTGCTCCCCATCCTTCACCTGAACGGCTACAAGATTGCCAACCCGACGCTGCTTGCCCGAATTCCCGAGGCCGAGCTGCGAAGCCTGCTGGAGGGGTACGGGTACGAGCCTTACATGATCGCCGGCGACGACCCGGCCGATATGCACCAGCGGATGGCCGGGTTGCTGGATCGCGTGCTCGATCAGGTCGCTGCAATCCAGGGGAAGGCGCGCAAGCGTGGACAGCCTGAGCGCCCCCGTTGGCCGATGATCGTTATGAAGACGCCGAAGGGCTGGACCGGGCCAAAAGAGGTCGACGGCCTACCCGTCGAAGGGACCTGGCGTGCGCACCAGGTTCCGGTCGACAATATCGCAAAACCTGAGCACCTTCGAATCCTCGGGCAATGGTTGCGAAGCTACCGACCCGATGAGCTGTTCGAAGCCAGCGGGGCGTTGATCCCGGATCTCGCTGGGCTTGCGCCGAAGGGCGGGCGCCGTATGAGCGCGAATCCACACGCGAACGGGGGTGTCCTGCTTCAGGAATTGCGACTGCCGGATTTCCGCGAGTACGCGGTGAAGGTCGGCAGGCCCGGGACGACCTTTGATGAGGCGACAAAGATCCTTGGCGTCTTCCTGCGGGACGTTATCGTCCGCAATCCCCACAACTTCCGACTCATGGGACCGGACGAAACCGCGTCGAACCGGCTGGGGGCCGTCTTCGAGCGGACCAACCGAGCCTGGCTCGCCGAAACGATCCCGACAGACGATCATCTGGCACCGGACGGCCGGGTGATGGAAGTGCTCAGCGAGCATCTCTGCCAGGGGTGGCTGGAGGGATATCTCCTGACCGGCCGGCACGGGATGTTCAACTGTTACGAAGCCTTCATCCACATCGTGGATGCGATGTTCAACCAGCACGCGAAATGGCTCGAGGTGACGAACCGGATCTCGTGGCGCCGGCCGATTGCTTCCTTCAATTACCTGCTGACCTCCCACGTTTGGCGGCAGGACCACAACGGCTTCACCCACCAGGATCCGGGATTTATCGACCTGGTCGTGAATAAGAAGGCGGAGGTGGTCCGAGTGTACCTTCCGCCGGATGCCAACTGCCTGCTCTCGGTGGCCGACCATTGCCTGCGAAGCCGGCAATACGTAAACGTCATCGTGGCTGGCAAGCAGCGGTCACTGAACTACCTGTCGATGGATGAAGCGATTGTCCATTGCACCCGTGGCATCGGCATCTGGGACTGGGTCAGCAACGATACCGGGGAGCCGGACGTCGTGATGGCGTGCGCCGGTGACATACCCACGCTCGAGACGCTGGCGGCGGTTGACCTGATCCGGCAGCATTTACCAGAGCTCAAGGTCCGGGTGGTCAACGTGGTGGACCTGATGAAGTTGCAGCCGGACAGTGAGCATCCCCATGGGCTTTCCGACGCCGAGTTCGACGCGCTTTTCACTACGAGCCGGCCGGTGATCTTCGCTTATCACGGCTATCCCTGGCTGATCCACCGCCTCACCTACCGGCGCCGCAATCACAACAACCTTCACGTGCGCGGCTACAAGGAGGAGGGGACAACGACCACACCATTCGACATGGTGATGCTGAATGATCTCGACCGCTTCCACCTGGTGATGGACGTGATCGACCGGGTGCCGGGGCTCGGATCGAAGGCCGGCCACCTACGCCAGCGGATGGTCGATGAACGGCTACGGCACCGGCAATATACGCGCGACCATGGCGAGGACATCCCCGACGTCCGCGATTGGACTTGGCCGTACTGAACCGGGCCTGACGGCGTGCGTGTCCTCGTTCTCAACGCCGGATCCAGCTCGCTCAAGGGCAGCATCCTGGAGAGCTCTACACTCGAAGCCACAACCAGAGCCGAAGTCTCCCTCGGCGCAGATGCGACCAGGCGACACGGCCTGGAGCGGACGGTTGCCAGCCTGGCCCGGAAGCTGGGGGCGGTCGGCGGCCCGCGGCCGGTGGACGTGGTGGGCCATCGGGTCGTACACGGCGGCATGCGCTTTCGGTCGGCAACCCGGGTCAACGATCGGGTTCTCAAGGGTATCGAGGAGCTCGGTGAGCTCGCTCCCCTTCACAACCGGCTCGCAGCCGAGGGTATCCGGGCAGCCCGTGAGGTGCTGCCCGGCGCGCCGCAGGTGGCCGCTTTCGACACGGCTTTCCACGCGACGCTGTCCGAGGATCAGTTCAGGTATCCGGTCCCCAGTGCCTGGCATACCCAATACGGGATCCGGCGCTTCGGCTTTCACGGACTCTCAGTCGAGTGGTCGGTCGGACGCGCCGGGCAGCTACTCGGCCGGCCTTCGAAGCGGCTGGCGCTGGTGGTGGCCCATCTGGGAAGTGGGTCCTCGGTCACGGCCGTGCTGGATGGCCGCTCCGTGGCGACCTCGATGGGGATGACCCCCCTGGAGGGCCTGATGATGGGCACCCGATCGGGATCCATCGATCCGGGCATCCTTCTATATATGTTGCGCACCCGCCGCGCCGGGTGGCGACAGCTCGAGGCGGCGCTCGACCACGACTCCGGGCTGGTGGGCGTGGTTGGCCGGCGGGCCGGCATGCGCGAGATCCTCAAAGCGGCGCGTCAGGGGAATCATCGCGCGCAGCTGGCGGTCGACATGTTCGTTGGCCGCGCCGCTGCCGGTATCGCAGCGGTCGCCACCGCCTTGCCCCGGCTAGACGCCCTCGTGTTCACGGGTGGCATTGGTGAGCACTCGCCCCGAATTCGTTCTGCGATCGTCCGGCGGCTCATGCTCCTGGGCCTGAGGCCGGTTTCGCCGAGGGACTTCCGAGAGGACGCTGTGATCAGCCAGCGAGGCAGCTCGGTGGCGGTCCTCCGAGTCGAGGCGCGAGAGGATGCCGTGATTGCGCGCCAGGCGACGGGCTTGCTGGAGGGATGAGAGGTGGCGGCCGAGCACCAGGTCACGATCTCCAACCCGGACAAGGTTCTTTTTCCAGGCGACCGGATCACAAAAGGCGAGCTGGTCGACTACTACCGACGGATTGCGCCGCGAATGATTCCGCATGTTCGGGACCGTCCCTTGCACATGAACCGTTTCCCGGATGGGATTGGCGGCATCGCCATCCAGCAGAAAAGAGTTCCTGACTCTTTTCCAGCCTGGATCAGGCGAGTCACCGTCGACCTGCGCAAAGGCGGAACGATCACTCACGCTGTGATCGACGACGCGGAGACCCTGGTCTATCTCGCCAACTACAACATGGTCACCGCGCACGTTTGGCTCTCACACGGCCAGGCGCCTGATAGGCCGGATCAGGTGATCTTCGACCTCGACCCGTCCGACGACGACTTCCAACTGGTGCGCAGCACCGCCGTCAGCCTGAAGGCTCTGCTCGAGGAGATGGGCCTCAGTCCATTCGTCAAGACCACAGGATCGCGCGGTCTCCACGTGGTGGTGCCAATCACCGTCGGACCCGATTTCGAGGTGGCCCACCTCTTCGCCGACCACGTCGCCCAAAAGCTGGCTGCAAGCGATCCCGCACACTTGACCACCGAATTCATCAAGCAGAAACGAGAAGGCCGCCTTTTCATCGACGTCAACCGGAACGCCTACGCGCAGACGGCGGTCGCGCCCTACTCGGTCCGGGCCAGGGCCGGCGCGCCAATCGCGATGCCAGTCGCCTGGTCAGATATCAAGAGGGATAGCCTGCGTCCGGACGGCGTCACGATGCGCAATGTCTGGGACTGGCTGACCGAACAGGAAGACCCCTGGAAAAGCATGGAGAGTTCGCACCGTTCTCTTCCGCCGCTGACGGAATCGGACAAACCCGACAGGTCGGGCCGCCGCCGGGGGGTACCGCGCCAGCGCTGAATTCGCGCGACGCGATCGTGGTGGGGTCAGGACCCAACGGCCTGGCCGCCGCGATCGTCCTGGTCCGCGCCGGGTGCTCGGTGGACGTGCTCGAGGCCGATCATCGGATCGGTGGCGGGACCAGGTCCGCTGAGCTGACGCTTCCGGGCTTCATCCACGATGTATGTTCGGCGGCTCATCCCCTGGCAATGGCCTCGCCCTTCTTTCGGAGTTGCCCGCTCCCTGAATACGGCCTCGAATTCGTCCAGCCTCCCGTGCCAATGGCTCATCCACTCGACGGCGGGCGTGCCGTCGTGCTCGGGCGATCGCTGGAAGAAACCAGCCGGGGACTCGATCGTGATGCCGCAGCCTACCGGCGGCTCGTGCGGCCGCTGGTTGCGGATGCTCCCGGCCTGCTTGCCGAGATCCTCCGGCCCTTCCCACGACCGCGCCATCCCATCACGCTCGCCCGGTTTGGGTGGAGTGGAATCCAACCCGCCGAGTACCTTGCCATGCATGCCTTCAAGACCGATACAGCTCGGGCGCTGATAGCTGGCCTGGCTGCCCACTCCATGGTTCGCCTGAGCCAGTTTCCCAGCGGGGCGGTCGCATTGATGTTCGCGGTGACCGCCCATGCCTGGGGATGGCCGCTGGTTCGGGGAGGATCGCAACAGCTTGCAGCCGCCCTGGTCCGATACCTCGAGAATCTCGGTGGGCGCGTTCTCGTCGATCGCCGGGTGGATTCAGTCGACGACCTGCCTGCCCATCGCGCCGTGTTGTTCGACCTGACGCCGCGGGAGTTGCTTCGGGTGGCCGGCTCGGCATTCCCGCCGCGGTACGGCCGGAAGCTCGAGCGTTATCGCTACGGCCCGGGCGTGTTCAAAGTCGACTGGGCGTTGGAGGCTCCGATCCCCTGGGGGTCGGACATCTGCCGCCAGGCCGGCACGGTCCACCTGGGCGGAACGCTTGAAGAGATCGTGGCTGCGGAAGACCAGGTCCATTTCGGTTCCCATCCCGAGCGACCCTTCGTTCTGCTCGTCCAGCCGAGCCTATTCGATACCACCAGGGCGCCGGCCGGCAAGCACACAGCCTGGGCCTACTGCCATGTTCCCAACGGATCAAACGTCGATATGACTGACCGGATCGAAGCCCAGGTCGAACGATTTGCCCCGGGCTTCCGAAACCGAATCGCCGGGCGCCACCTGATGTCGCCGCTCGATCTCGAACGCTATAACCCGAACCTGGTAGGCGGCGATATTAACGGTGGCATCGCTGACCTTCGGCAGCTGTTCGCGCGACCCACGTGGATGACCTACCGTACTCCGAACCGGTCGATCTACATCTGCTCATCGGCGACGCCACCAACCGGCGGCGTTCATGGAATGTGCGGCAGCAATGCCGCCGAAATCGCTCTGCGTCGAACCCTGGGCCGGCGCTGACCCGAGACGGTGGCTGGTGGTTGAATGGAGGGACTATGGAACGCAGTCAAGGGAATGTGGCGTACGCGCTGAAGAAGCAAGAAGGGTGGATCTACAACTTAGGGGTTGATTTCATCGTCAAACTTGGAGAACGCGGCCAGGGGCGACGCCTCGCCGTACTCGAGTACTTGACCGCCGACGACGAGTGGCCCGGCCATTCCCATCCGACCGAAGACGAGATCTTTTACGTCTTGAAAGGCGCGCTCACCTTTCGCTGCGGCAAGGAAGAGTTCGATGTGGAGCAGGGGGGCTTCGTGTTTCTCCCCAGGGGCATCGAGCACGGCTATCGGATCCGCGGCGACAGCCCGGCGCACCTGCTGGTCGTTACCGCACCGGCACCCGGGCCGGAGGCCGGGATAGGATGGGACGGCTTCGTCTCCGGACTCGAAACCACCGCCGAGCTGCGTGCCTCCCCTAAGGCGCCCTAGGCCTCAACAGGGGAGAAGTGCCCAGGCCTGCTTGGCTCGAAGAATTCGCAGGGCTGCGTCATCGACCCGCTGACGGAAGCCCGGATCGGTCGCGGCGCGTGATCTGATCGCCCGCACCATGGCGGCCGCGGGCGCAGACGTCTTGGAGATGATCATGTCGCCCCCGGCCGACAGGAAGTCAATTGCTCGGGTGGCGGGCGAGATGCTTGCCACTGCCGCGGTATCCCCGAGGTCGTCGGAGACGATGACGCCCTGGAAGCCCATCGTGGTGCGCAGCATCTGGGTGATGACGATTGGGGAGAAGGCGGCCAGGTGGTTGGGATCGATCCGGGTGTACTTTGCCAGGGCGACCATCACGAAATCGGCATTCGCCGCAACGCCCTGGCCGAACGACGCCAGGTAGGGGTCAGAGGCGGTTGTCGTGGTATCGGTCGCAGTGGTGAAATCGGTGTTGCCGGCCACCCGACCAAGGCCGGGGAAGTGCTTCAGGGTGACCGCGATACTCGATTGCCGCATGCCGCGCAGGAAGGCGGTGCCATGGCTGCCGGCGGCAGCTGGATCATGGCCGTACTCGCGCTGCAGGACCCCGATCGGCTGGTTCTGGGCATCGGTCCCCGGCGGGACCACGTCCATTACGGGAGCGAAGTTCAGGTTGATGCCGGCCGAATGAAGCTCCTGCCCCCATACGGCGGCCCGGCTCTCGAGCACCCCCGCCGCCCACGTCCCCTGGACGACAGCGGTTGGTATCCGGGAAAAGCCGGGCCCCTGCATGGCCTGGATCAGGCCTCCTTCCTGGTTGGCGGCGATGAAAAACCGAACGTTGGCGGTGGATGCGCTCGAGACCTGGGATTGCACGGCGATCGCCACCGCCCGAATCCCTGCGACACCCGCATAGCTTCGGTCGACAAACCAGACCGAGCCGATGTGGTCGTTGCGGATCATGTTGCTCTCGGTCGCACCCAGGCCGTCGCCAGCCAGCCCCAGCTCAAAAAGCTGACCGATCCGCTGGTCGAGCGTCATAAGCGCAAGGACGCGATCGGCACAGGAGGGCTGAGGAGCTGACGTCGCCGTTGGTGACGCAGTGGGGGTGGCTGCGGACCCGGAGGCGGCCGGCGAGGGCGTGGGGGGTGATCCGCTCGTGGCGGAACCACAGCCAGCGCAGACCCAAATGCAAAGCAAGAGAACGGCTCCAAGCCGCTGACGAATCATCACGAAGGGAACGCCGGAGTGACGGATTCCGTTATGCGGACGCGCGATCGTGAACCGGCGGGATCGGTAGTGGTGGTCCGTAGACCTCCGCTGGAGGACGCGCGATGCGCATGAAGCGACCGTCCGGCTCCCCGAGCCGCCTGAAGCCAAACTGTTCGTACAGTCCATGCGCGTCCCTGGTCGACAGGATGAATTGGCGAAGTCCGGTCAAGCTCTCGTGCGCCATGATCGACGCCATCATCCGGCGGGATACCCCGCGGCCCCTGGCACTCTCGGGGACAAACACGTCACAAAGCCAGGCGAACGTGGCACGATCCGTCACCACCCGGGCAAAACCGACCAGCTGGTCGGTATCCAGCGCGGCGAAGACGAGGCTATTCGCGCATGCGCGCTCGAATCGATCGTAGGGGATGTTGGTGGACCAGTAGGTCGACGCGATCCAACGGTGCGCCAACCGAAGGTCGATCGACGCCAGGTCGGTGGTGACCCGGATCATCGGCTGCCCTTGTGGTTCCGATTCAACGCTGGCTTCGTCTGACTTCCTGCAAGACCCAGCTATTGCCGTCGGGGTCGCTGAAGTCAGCGAACGATTCGTAATCCCCGTGTTTTGGATCAGGACCCGACACCCATACGCCCGACTCGAGATGCCGGACCTCGCTGACCTCGACTCCTCGCTCGACCAGATGGGCGCGCGCCGCAACGATGTCGGCGACCACCAGGTGAAGGCCCTTGGTCGAGCCTGGTGCCGCATCCGTTATCCCTTTTCCGACCGAGATGGAGCACGCCGAACCCGGCGGGGTCATCTGGACGACCCGGAAGTCACTGCCGGCTCGGTGGTCCACGTCCAGCTTGAAGCCGGCCTTCTCTGTGTAGAAAGACTTGGCGCGGTCCACGTCCGAGACCGGAACCACAACGAGCTCGAGCTTGAAGTCCATGCGACTACCTCCGACGTTACCTCAGGACGATTCCGGAGGTGACATTTGCCATCGCCCCCGTCATCCCGGCCGCGCGGTCAGAGGCGAGGAAGGCGGCGACCTCAGCGACATCGGCAAGCCTGGGAGCACGCCGCAGAGCGGCCATCCCAGCGATCATCTGGACCACGACCTGCGGATCCGGTGTGTTGGGGCCGCCTACAGCGGTGAGTTTCTCCTTCGTCAGGGTCTCAGCCACCCCGGCGGTCCAGATGCCACACACGCGCACGCCATGCGGCCCCAACTCGGCCGCCAGATAGCGCATGAAGGCCTCGGTGGCCGCGTCTGCCGGACCAGTGCTGCCCATGCCAGGCATCGCTCCAGCGCCTGAGGCGCTGTTCAGGTGGAGGATGACGCCGGATTTTTGCTCGATCATCCGTCGCCCCGCGGCGCGGGCCGTGAGGAAGCTGCTCCGCAGACCGTTCACCACGGCGCGCAGGAGATCGTCCGCCTTCATCTCGACAAGCGGCGTGCTCTGGACGTCGCCGCGGCTGATTAGATTGAACGAGACGTCCACGCTGCCTGCCCTGGAGGCTACCGCCTCGACATGCTGATCGACCGCCCGCTCGTCGAGGGCGTCGACGACGGCCACCTCCACCGAACCACCAGTGGTCGTGATCTCCTGAGCTACCGCGTCGAGCTTTGCCCGGGTGCGGCCGGTGAGGAAGACCTTTGCCCCTTCCCTGGCGAAGGTCCGAGCCACGCCGCTCCCGATCCCGCCACCGCCCCCGTAGATGATGGCGTTCTTGCCTTGCAGAATTCCGCCCATGTCCGCCTAGCGCTCGCCCTGCCGTTCAATCACGGGGCGGACCTCGACCGGCCCGCCCGTGGGCCATTCCTTGGCCATTGCGATCGCCTCGTCCAGACCCGCCACCTCCACCTCCGCGTAGCCTCCGATCGACTCCTTGCCCTCGATGAAGGGGCCGTCGGTCACCATCGGCTTGCCGTTGTTGAACCGGACCGTGGTCGCAGTCCGCTCCGGCTGCAGCTCATGCCCTCCGGTGATCTTGCTCGAGTACTTACCGAACCACTGGTTGATCTGGCCGTACGCCGCCAGCCTCTGAGCATCCGGCATCGACTCCCACAGCCGCAGCCGGTCCTTGGTCTCGGTGAATAGCAGTACGTACTTCACGACTTCTACGGTCCCGGGAACCATTCCTTGAAGCTGGAGGCAAGCGCCGCGTCTCCGTGCACCTCGACCCCGTGCTCTTCGGGGTTGCCTCGACCCATCAGTACCCAGTAGAGGCCTTCGCCCGGTCCGCGAAGAGCGGCATCGGCTTTGCCATGGAGGGATTCGGCCAGCGCCTGACCGCCTTCCGCACGCAGGATCCATTCGCCCTCGCCGTCGGTGCGGTGGATGTGGAAGCTGGCGGACTTGCCCTTGTGTTGCGACCGCTGGTGCAGCCGACCCATCAAATTGATGCTGTCCCCGAGTCCTCGGTCGATAAACCATTCTGGAGTTGGAATCGATCGTCCGATTGCAGGCGTCAGGTCGTGTCCGTGGATGATGTATTCGTTCACCCGCAGGCCACGGATGACTGTCACTGGCACCTGGCCAAAGGGTACGGTGACGATCGTCTCGGGCGTCCGGTTGACGGCCTCGATAATGGCGGCGACCGTCTTTTCCGACTCCTCGTGCCCGGCCGTCCTTATCTTTCCCGGCGCCCAGGTGGACATCGCCTGGAAGCGCCGCTGGCGGTCGGCGAAATCGACCGGCAGGTCAAGCCCGGTGCGGTCTACTCCGAGGGCATCCATCAGCTTTGCCCGGAAGAGCTGATCGCCGCTGGCGACGTGCGCGACCACATGGCTGGCCGTCCACCCCTCGCACAGCGTGGCCTTGCTCCAGCCGTCGGCCGGGATCGAGTCGACCGCCCCCAGATACCAGTCCCGCGCCTGCGCCAGCCGGCTGACCTTTTGCTCCATTTTCGATACCCCAGGCGCCGTCTCTTCCGGAAGCGAGCCGCCGACTTGATGGTACAAGCCCCGCCCTGGGCCTTGGGGCTAAGCTTGGCCGGATGGCGAAGCCGAACGGACAGGCGGCCGAGTTGCCGCTCAACATCGACAGCCGCGAGGAGCTCGTCTACCTGCTTGGTGAGGCGAGTGAGATAGAGCACGGGCTGATGTGTGAATACCTGTACGCGCAGTTTTCCCTCAAGCGGAGCCTCGACGAAGGGATTACACCGGAGCAGTTTTCCCGCATCCAGTCCTGGGAGCTGACGATGATCGATGTCATCAAGCAGGAGATGCTCCACCTTGCCCTGGCCACCAACCTTCTGACGGCGGTCGGTGCCGCTCCGCACTTCGAGCGGCCCAACTTTCCCATCCTCTCGCGCTGGTACCCGGAAAGCGTCCAGATCGCGCTGGTTCCGTTCGGCGAGCGCGCCCTGCGCCATTTCATGTACCTCGAACGGCCGGAAGGAATGGCCCTCAACGACGCCGAGGGATTCCGCGCCTTGCAGCACGTCCGCCCGCTGACCGGCGATGATCAGCCGTTGCTTGGGATCCCCGAGGACTGGGCTACGGTCGGCCACCTATACCGCGGTATCGAGGCGGGGCTCGAACGGCTGTGTGATCGTTTCGGTGAGCGCGCGGTATTCATCGGACCCGCCAAAGCGCAGGCCGTCACCGACGTTTTCGAGTGGCCAGACCTGCTCGCCATCGGCAATCTCGCCGATGCAGCCCGGGCGATCGAGATCATCGTGGAGCAGGGGGAGGGGGCACGCGGTGACTGGATCAAGTCGCATTTCGGAAGGTTCGTCGGTATCCTGGAGGATCTTCTCGCGGTGCAGGCGGCGGACCCGGGTTTCGACCCGGCTCGGCCGGTGGAACCGGCCTACGTCCGCCTTCCCCCGGATGTGGATTCGGGGGTCCTGATCGAGGATCGGCGCACCGCCCGGGTCGCCGATGTCTGCAACGCGCTCTACGAGGTCATTCTCCAGGTCCTCGCGCGCTATTACGTCCATCACGGCGAAACCCCGGCAGAGCTCGAAACCCTGGCCAGGACGGCCAAGCACCTGATGAACTGGGTGATGCGGAAGCTTGCCCCGGTCCTCACCATGCTGCCAATTGGTCCCTCGAATCCTGGTCGCACCGCCGGTCCGACCCTGGAGGTCGTTCGCCCGGCATTCTTTGTGCTGCCCCACCGCGAGGCGGCCTGGAAGATCATCAAGGAGCGCCTCGACTCACTGGCCGACGAGTGCACCGACCTCGGCAAGGACCCTGTGCTGGGGGTTCTCGCGGACCTCGGCGGCCCCCTTCGGACAATGGCCGGTGAGCTCGGCAACCACATCGAGGCCCGCGCCGCTAAACCTGTCTCCTGAGATATGAGTTCAGTCCGCTCAAGGTGATCGCAAAACCGTGACTCACGTCAAGTACCGGATCGCTCGCTGATCATGCCAGTATCCAGCCACCGCGAAACGCTCGCGGCCCTGCTCTCGGACGGCGGCTTCCTCGCAGCCGACGAAGAGGCCGGGGAGCTCCTCGCCAGCGCGGCCGGCGATGTCGAGCTCCTCGACTCATTCGTCAGGCGGCGCCTCACCGGCGAGCCGCTCGCCTGGATCACCGGGAGCGTCTCCTTCTGCGGCATCGAGATCCACATCGCTCCGGGTGTCTACGTGCCACGTCCGCAGAGTGAGCCGCTCGCACGTCGCGCCCTCGAGCGCCTGCCGGCGACCGGTGCTGCCATCGATCTCTGCACAGGGTCCGGCGCGATCGCCAGGATCCTGACCTTGGGCCGGCCCGAGGCCCGGGTGGTGGCCTCGGACGTCGACGATAGGGCGGTTGCCTGTGCTGCTTCGAACGGCGTCGAAGCCTATAGGGGCGATCTGTTCAGCCCTTTTCTCCCAGACCTCGAAGGGCGTACGGACGTCGTCGTCGGCGTCGTGCCTTACGTCCCGACTGCGGAGCTCCCATTGCTGCAGCGCGACACCTTCGCCTTCGAGTCTGCGCTTGCCTACGACGGCGGTCAGGACGGTACTGAAATCCTCCGGCGCGTCCTGACGGAGACCCCCCGCTTCCTCCGGCGCGGTGGTGCCCTCCTGCTCGAGCTAGGCGGCCAGCAAGCCGCTGTGCTCCGTGACGACCTCGAGCGCCTTGGCTACCTGGACGTCACCGTTCTCGCCGACGAAGAAGGTGACGTCCGCGGTTTGGAAGCGACGTTTGGAGGCAGTCCCTCAGTGGGCAGACCGCATCGTGCTCATGCGCACGCTTAAAGCAATCGAACAAGTCTCGGGGGAGGGCCGTTGAGCTCCCAGAGTGCCGGCTTGATTCTGTACCGGCGACGGGACGGGAAGCCCGAGGTGCTACTGGTTCATCCGGGCGGTCCGTTCTGGCGAAAACGCGACGACGGCGCCTGGTCGATTCCGAAAGGCGAGCTCGCCGACGATGAGGCAGCCATCGAGGTGGCCCGCCGCGAATTTCAAGAGGAGCTCGGCGTGGCGGCGCCGGCCGGGGAGCTGACCGCTTTAGGTACCGCGCGCCAGGCGGGCGGCAAGCTCGTCCATGCCTGGGCGGTGCCAGGAGACCTGGACGCGACGCAATCTACTAGCAACACGTTCGAGCTGGAGTGGCCACCCCGGTCCGGCAGGGTGCAGCAGTTTCCAGAGGTCGATCGTGTCGGCTGGTTCGACCTGGGGACGGCTCGTCGCAAGCTGCTGCCGGCCCAGCGCTCGTTCATCGATCGGCTCGAAGAGCTGCTATGACATTCTCCGAGCTGAGCGGCTACCTCGACCGGTTGGAGTCAACCACCGGCAGGAACGAGCTGGTGAAGACGCTCGCCGAGCTTTACCAGAAGAGCTCGGTCGATGAGATTGAGCCGCTCACCTATCTGATCCAGGGACGGCTGGTCCCTTTCTTCGAGCCGGTCGAGATCGGTCTCGGCGAGAAACTGGTGATGGCGGCCATCGCCCAGGCCTTTGCCACGCCGGTCGCTGAGGTCGCGAAACTGTTCGGCCGCCTCGGTGACCTGGGGTTGGTAGCCGCCAACCTCTCCGCCCACGGGGCGAGCGCGGCGCTGCCGGTGGCCGAGGTCCACGCGAGGTTGATGGCGATCGCCGGAGCGGCCGGCGCAGGATCGGTGGAAAAGAAGCGCTCGCTGTTCGCAGCCCTGCTAAAAGAGGTCGATCCTATCTCGGCCAAGCACCTGGTGCGGATCGCACTCGGTCGTCTGAGGCTCGGCATCGGCGATCCGACGGTGCTCGACGCGTTGTCTTTTGCCAGGAGGGGCGACCGATCCCTTCGGCCGGTGCTGGAGGGCGCTTACAACCGCGTCTCAGACCTGGGCCTGATCGCCAGGACCTTCTGGTCAGGTGGGGAAAGCGAGGTCAAAGGGCTCGAGGTCGCGGTCGGAAGGCCCATCCGCAGTCAGCTCGCGGAACGGTTGCCCAACCCCGAGGCCGTGATCAAAAAGCTTGGACTCGTCGCAGTCCAGCCGAAGTACGACGGGATCCGGGTCCAGATTCACAAGAACGGCTCGGTGGTGCGGGTGTTCTCGCGCAACCTCGAAGACTACACGCTCATGTTCTCCGAGCTAACCGCCGCCGCCCGAGGGCTCAAGGACGATACGCTCATCCTCGACGGCGAGGCGATCGCGTACAGCAAGGAATTGGAGGAATACCTTCCGTTCCAGCTGACGGCGAGCCGCCGGCGGCAGCACGGCATCGAGCAGGCCGCGCTGGAGCTGCCGCTGGTGGCGTTCGTGTTCGACATCCTTTATCGGAACGGCCGCGACCTGACCGACCTGCCTTACGAGGAGCGGCTGGCGTTGGTCGACCAGGTGATCGCCGGTTCGACCGTGTTGCTTCCGGCTCCGATCATCAAGACCGACTCGGTCGAGGTTCTCACCAGGACGCTGCTCGATTACATCAGCCAGGGGCTGGAGGGAGTCGTGGTCAAGCGACCCGACTCCAAATACCAGGCTGGCGCGCGCAACTTCAACTGGGTCAAGCTAAAACGCCACACCAGCGGTGAGCTCAGCGACACGATCGATCTCGTCCTGCTCGGCTACTACTTTGGAAAAGGGAAGCGCGCGGAGTTCGGCGTGGGAGCGCTGCTCGCCGGGGTCTACGATGCGGACAACGATCGGTTCGCCACCATCACCAAGCTTGGCACCGGTCTGTCCGACGCGGAATGGCGGCAGATCCACGAGCGCGCTGACAAGCTGCAGGTCGATCAGCGGCCGGCGCGTGTCGACTCCATCCTGGTGCCCGATGTATGGCTGAAGCCCGAGGTGGTGGTCGAGGTGATGGCCGATGAGATCACGCCCAGCCCGAGACATACTGCTGGCAAGGTCGACGATCAGCCCGGGTTTGCGCTTCGGTTTCCTCGAGTGGTCTCGTTTCGAGGGGCCGACAAGAGGGCAGAGGACGCCACCACCGTCAAAGAGGTGGCCGACCTGTTCCGTCAACAGCGGGAGCGCAAACAACCGGCCTGAATCCTGGCTCGCGCCGGGGTCAGATCGACCACCGTGCCTGGCGTCTCTTAGCCAAATGTACAGTCGATCGTGACTTTGTCCAGGGCACGCCGAAGGATTGCGAGCTCCTTGTTGTCAAGCTGCGCGACGAAAAGCTTCGAGACCCCGCGCATGTGCACCGGTGCGGTCTCCTTCAGCCGATTCACGCCGGCGTCGGTCAACCCGACTACCACCGCACGTCCGTCTCCATCAACATTGCCCCGGCAAACAAGTCCTTCGTCGACGAGACGATCGATCCTGCGGGTCATGCCCGATCGCGAGCTGAATGCCCTTTCCGCGAGCTCGGTCATGCGCAAATGACCGCCGGCTCGGGCTAGCTGGGCGAGGACATCGAAATCGGCCAGCCCCAGACCGGTTTCCTCGAGGAGATCCGTGTTGAGCTTGCGCATCAGCGAGGCATGAGCGCGGAGCAGCGACGCCCAGGCCTCCACTCCCTGGTGGCTTGGCACCTGGCTGGACACCAACCGGTCAAGGAGAGCAGCGACATCGGATTCCGAAAGTACTTGCATTTTCAACTAAGTGGCGGTAAGATCGTTGCAGTTGCAAATATAGCGCAAGGGGCAGCGTTTGGCTCGCCGGTTGGGCCGGCGAAAAGGAGCGGACCATGGCGGTTCAACTCGACACTCCACGTGAGATTCTCCTGGTGGAAGCAGCGCATATTCGACCGATGATGGGCATCGATATCCTGGAGTCGCTACCCTCCGCGCATATCCCTTACCGGTTGGTGGATCCCTTCATCCTCGTTCACGAGGGCGACATCACCATCACACCCCAGCGGGCCGGTTTCGATACCAAGCACCCGCATCGCGGGTTCGACAACCTCTGGTATCTGATAAAGGGCGAGGCCAGCACCGGCCACAGCACTGGTCCCGGAGGAGCGTTTGAACGCGCGCGACTCAAGGCAGGCTCGCTCCTCAAGATCCGAACCGGCCGGGGCGTCTGGCATGCGGAAGGGCTCGGCGAAGACGAGCTGCGCGAAGGTAAGGCTGGAACCGAGTTTCGGGGCATTCTTTTCTGGGTGAACCTTGCGCGCAAGGACAAGGGAGCGGAGCCGAGCGCGCAGGTCCTGAGCCCGGGGGATATGCCCGTCCGGCAGGAGGGCGACGCGGTCGTCCGCGTGCTGGTAGGGGAGGGGTCTCCGGTTCAGCTTGGGACTCCGGGGCTGATACTGGACGTCGAGCTGCCGAAGGGCGGGGCCTTCAGCGCCCAGGTCCCCTCTGGCTTCAACGGTTTCGTATACATGCTGGAAGGGGAGGCCGCTGTCGGCGCCAACCAGCGTCGGGCGAGCCGCGCCGATATTGCCGTATTAGGCCAGGGTCAAGGGCTGGCAGTGCTGGATGCGCAGCCGGGGACGCGTTTCCTGCTCATGGCGGCCGAGCCCTACGGGGAGTCGCCTGTCTTCAACGGCCCGTACGTGGACTGAAGGCCCCTGGCCCACCCGGCCTTCGCCGGCCGGTTGAACTAAGAGCGGGTCGAGCGGGGCAATAGTTTGATGGTCGTGGATCGCGCCTGAGGGGTTAGCACGCTGTTGAGGATGCTTCCGGCATAGCGCCGGTATTTGGCCCGGTAAGCAGCGTCGACGTCGTCATTGATGTTGTGCTCGGCGTCCACGAACGTGACATCTTTCTCTATGCCGCCGGCCCG
>VBDY01000017.1 GCA_005882775.1 Chloroflexota bacterium
CAGACATCGTTGTGCCCGGTCCAGAAGAAGCGCGCGATGAGTGGATCGCAGAAAAGGCAGGCGGCCACCATGTAGCGGACCTCGACCGGCACCGGCAGGTTCAGCACTGCCAGCAGCGCGATCAGCAGCCAGGCGATCAGAACCAGCCGGTAGTCGAAGCCCACCCCGAGTGCGTCGGTGACGGCTCGGACCGGGACTCCGACCAGGACCTGGAGTGGAAAGTAGACGAAGTGTTTCAGCGCCGGGTTGGGGCCGTCCGGGCCGATCGGAAATTGGGCCAGGGCGGTGTCGGACCAGTCCACGCCATAGATGGCGTGACCGTGAATGAGTCGATCGACCGCGGCTTCGGTCTGCACCAGCCCGTCCTGCTCGAGGGTGAGGCCCAGGTGGGAGCGGGTCTCCATGCTGCTGAGCACCGGCCCTACGGTTGTGATGCCGATCAGGGTGACGAGGGCGAGGGTCTTTAGAGGCCAGAGTCCCGCCCGCCGCAGCAAGAAGGGCATGAGCGCGAGCACGACTGTCCCGGCTACCGGGATCCAGAGGGCAAACCAGTCGCGGACCAGCCAGAGGACTGCGACCTGCGCCCCGCCGAAGAGGGCCACGTAAGCCATGGGGCTCGGCCGCAGAAGGGTGCGCAGGTTGGGCACGGCGTCAGACCCGGTCGATCCTGGTGAGCAGCCACTGAAATCGCCCGCTGATCACGGCCGCGCCGCAGAACGGGCAGATGGTGGTCACGTCCACCAGAATCGGGGCACCGCAGTTGGGACAGAGCTGCGAGACCGGGCCGGTGGCTTTAGTGGAGGTGACGCCCGCGGGCCGTTGAAACACCCAGTCCTCTGCCCAGTCGTGCTGCTCCCGGTCGCCGCCCACGACGGCGCTGCCGGAGTCCAGGTCGAAGTCGGCCGAGCGGGCGCTCATGCGTACGGTGATCGTGTCGAACTGCGGGTCGCTCCGCGCCCCCACCACCAGCGCGTTGGTCAGGGCCAAACCCTCCAGCTGGTTTCGCAGGCCGCGGCGCCGGTACTCCTCGACCTGGGCGCGCTGCTGCTCCCAGATGACGGGCGCCATCACGCCCTGACTGAGGGCCGGCTTGAGCCGGGTCCACGCTTCAAGGACGGCGAAGAACACGCGCTGGACGGCGGCCTCGAAGGCTCCCTCAACGAACCCGGAGTCGCGGGCTTTGATGGCGCTGAGACCGGCGGCCTTGCCGTCCCAGCCCGCGAGTTCTATCGCGGGCGGATCGGTTCCCGGAAAAGTCTGACCGAACCAGCTTCGGGCAGGGACGTGGAGGCTATGCGGGTCGACCGGCGGGGCGGTCGCCGCGGACGAGTGGGCCCGGTCGACGGCGAACATCGGCCCCTGAGGACCATCACTTACGGACTGCTGGGCACGGAGCCATCGCGGGAACCCGCTCATGCTGATCAGGCCGTAACCGAGCGCCAGCGCCAGGACCACGACGAGGGCCACGCGCAGCCCCGGCCCCGGGTAGGGCAGGACGTCGCAATCAAACCCGGGAAGCTGGGGAATCAGGCAGGCAGGCGAGAGGGCGGCCGCAAGGGGCACTACCTGACAGGACGGCGCCAGCCGCGGCTTCCTTTCTGGCTAGGCGATCCTGAAGATCTCGATGATCCGGCCGCTCCCGTAATCCCCCACCAGCAACCCGCCGTCCGGAGCCACCGTGATCGCCAGCGGGTGGGAGAAGCCGGTCGCGAACGTGTTGGTAACCCCGTGCTCGGCCCCGACCGGGCCAGTGAGCTGAACCCGCATCACCCGTCGCCCGATCCCGGCCGAGCCCGCGTTGTTGCCCCACTCGGTGACGAAGGCGTTGTCCATGAAGCCGGCGCCGAAGTCGGAGCCTTCGTAAAAGACGATGCCGTCGGCCGAGCTGTGGGGGGCGAAGACCGCGATCGGTGGGGCAACTCCAGCGCAGCTGCCGTGGAGCCCCGGCATTCTCACCGGCAACCACCCGGAGCATGTGGTCGGCCGGTTGGTTGCCGAGGAAGTCCTGCCCGTTGATCGTGACGTAGGCCTGGCCGTCCGAGGCGCGGAGCGCCAGGCCGTACGGGTTTCGCGCGCCCCGGACGACGACGCCGGCGTAACTCCAGTCAGCTCGAAAGCGCAGCACGGCCGCGCTCCGGGCGTCGGCCTCATTGCAGAGATCGCATGTCGATCCGTTGCCCAAAAGGAAATCCCCCGACGGTAGGAGGACGATGTTGTCGTTCTGGTGCCGGCCGTTTGGTATCCCCGCGGCCACCACTGGCCCGCGTGCCAGCCCGCCGCCGCTCAGCCGGTAGTCGCGGACGCTGCCGCGGACCGAGAGGTAGAGGTCGGTCCCACGCCAGACCAGGCCAAGCGCAGCCGGCAGCCCGGAGGCCAGGGTCTGAGCACCGCCGCCCGGGGCAGATACAACCGAGACGGTGCCGGAGGCGCCGGTGACGTAGAGGCGGCCGTCCGGTCCAAGGGCCATCGCGGTGGGCAGGTAAAGGCCACGCGCGTACTGGAAGGCGGCAAACCCGGCGGGTACGCCGATGCCGGCGGCGCGCGGCAGGTTGGGCGGTGGCGGTAGCGCAGTCGGCGTCGGTGTCGGAGTTGGAGTCGGTGAGGCCGTGGGTGTGGCGGTGGGAGAGGGGGTGCGTGACGGGGTGAGTCGGGCCGCGGTCGTGGACCCGCAGGCGCTGAGGAGAATCATGGACAGGCCGATGACGGTGGCGCCCCTCACGTAAGCGGCGGGACCTGGAGCACGATCTTGCCGAATTGCTCCGCCTTCGCCATCAGCTCCTGGGCTCGGGCTGCCTGCTCCAGGGGAAAGGTGCGGTCGACGACCGGCCGGAGTTCGCCCGCGTTCAACAGGGTCGACACCTGCTCCCAGTCGTTGCGTGTGCCCATGGTCGAGCCGTAGATCGTAACTTGCTTGGCGAAGATCCGGCGGATCTCCTCCTTCGGGTTGGGCCCGCTGGTCGCGCCGCAGGTAACCAGCCGCCCTCCTCGAGCCAGGGCCCGGATGCTGCGGTCCCAGGTGGCCTCGCCCACGTTGTCGACCACGATGTCCACCCCCGTCTTTTTGGTGATGGACCAGACCTCCTTCGAGAAGTCGGCGGTCCTGTGGTTGATGGTGACGTCGGCGCCGAGCTCTTTGGCGCGCTTGAGCTTGTCATCGCTGCCGGAGGTGACGAAGACGGTGGCGCCCGCCCGTTTGGCGATCTGGAGCGCGGCCGTGGCGACACCGCCGCCGACGCCCAGGATGAGCACGGTCTCCCCGGGCCTGACCATGGCTTTGCTCACCAGCATTCGCCAGGCGGTGATGAAGACCAGGGGAAAGGCCGCTGCCTCCTCAAAGCTCAGGCGTTCCGGGACCTGGCGGCAGTTGACCTCGGGCACGGCCACCGCCTGCGCGTAGGTGCCCTGGGTCGCGGTCTCGCCCAGGAGCTGCCAGCTCTCGCAGAGGCTGTGCTCGCCCCGGTTGCAGTAGCGGCAGGTGCCGTCGCTGATCCCCGGGTCGAAGAACACCCGGGTGCCGGCCGGATATTTGGAAGCGCCCGGTCCGTTGGCCGCCACCACGCCGGCGCCGTCGGCCCCCGGGACGTGGGGTAGCTTGACGCCGGGAATGCCCGCCCGCACGAAGAGGTCGAGGTGGTTGAGGGCCGCCGCCCGGAGCGCGACCAGCACCTCGCCGGGGCCCGGCTCAGGGGTGGGGACCTCCTCGTAGCGCAGGACCTCCGGACCGCCGTGCTCCCGGAAAACGATCGCTTTCACCCGTCGATTATCGCGTCGCGTCACGCAACGCCCGAGCTGCGACCCCGACGTTGGCCGAATTAAGAAAGAAAGTGACGGAGCGTGACGTTACGGTAGCGAAAGGTCTCGCCCAGCCAAAATCATGACCTATAATCTTGCACGCGTGACGGCCGATCCCGAGATCCAGTTACTCAACCGGCTGGGCGGGTTGTTCACCGGGTCGCTGTCCCTGGGCCAGAACATCGAGGCCATGCTGCGGGCGACATCCCAGATGGTTCAGTTCGACGCCGCGACCGTGTTCCTCCTCAACCCGGGTAGCAAAGAGCTGACCGCGATGGCCACCTACCCGCACAAGGACGAGCTGCCGCACATCGCTCGCTTCGTGCTGGGCGAGGGGATCCTGGGGACTTCGGTCGAGCAGCTCACCACCCTCAACATCGTTGACGCCACCAAGGACCCGCGCTTCAAGATCCTGGACGACGCGATCGCCCGGCCGCGGTCGCTGATCGTGCAGCCGCTGGCCACGCCGCAGCATGTGGTGGGGGCGATGACCCTCTCCCGGCAGCGCGTCGACCCCTTCACCGAGCTGGACGCCGCCATTCTCAAGGTCATCACCAACCAGGCATCGATCGCGATCGAGAACGGCGGCCTGTACGAACAGCTCCAGGCTCACCTCGAAGACCTGGAGACGGCCAACGCCCAGATCGCCGAGGTGAGCCGGCTGAAGTCGGAATTCCTGGCCAACATGTCGCACGAGCTGCGCACCCCGCTGAACGCGATCCTCGGATTCTCGGAGCTGCTCCGGGACGACCTGGCCGGGAAAATCACGGAAAAACAGCGCAAAGACTGCCTGGACAACATCCACAACAGCGGCAAGCACCTGCTCTCGCTGATCAACAACGTCCTCGACCTGACCAAGATCGAGGCCGGCCGGATGGACCTCGTCTACGAAGAGTTCGGGGTCGACTCAGCCCTCCGCGAGGTGCTCAACGTGGTCCGGTCGCTGGCGATGAAGAAGGAGATCGACATCTCCCGGGTGGTCGAGCCCGAGGACGGGTTGCTGATCGCGGACAAGAACAAGTTCAAGCAGGTCCTCTACAACCTGCTCTCCAACGCCATCAAGTTCACGCCGCCCGCGGGGCGCGTCTTCCTCGAGGCCCGGGTGAGCGGCGACCAGCTCCGGATGACCATCAAGGACAGCGGGATCGGCATCCCCAAGGAACAGCAGCACATGATCTTTGGCGCCTTCTACCAGGTGCAGAGCGCCAGCAATCGCGAGTACCCCGGCACCGGCCTGGGCCTGGCCCTGACCAAGAAGCTGGTCGAGCTGCACGGCGGCGTCATCACCTTCGACAGCGCCCCCGGCCAGGGGACCACCTTCACGGTGGATATGCCGCTGCGGCCGGCGCCCAGCAAGCGCAACCGGGTGCTGGTGGTGGAGGACAACCCGTCCAACCTGGACCTGGCCCGGATGGTCCTGGAGGGTAACGGCTTCACGGTCGACACCGCCGCGAACGGAGCCGAGGGGCTGGAGAAGGCCCGCCACCTCCGTCCTGACCTAATTCTGATGGATATGCAGCTCCCCGGCGTTGATGGATTAGCGGTGACTCGCCAGCTCAAGTCCGACCCGGCCACGGCGGATATCAAGGTGGTCGCCCTGACGGCGAATGCGCTGAAGGGGAGCGAGGAAGAGGCGCTGGCGGCGGGGTGCAGCGGGTACATCGCCAAACCGATCGAGTTGAAGAAGTTCATGTTGCAAGTGACGAACTTTTTGGAGAAGGAGTAGGACGACCACGATGCCGTTTCCGAAGACGATCCTGATGATCGAGGACGATGCGCCGACGCGTGAGGTCGTCCGGATGGCGTGCGTCGGCCAGAACTTCAACCTGATCGAAGCCGACACCGGGGAAAAGGGGATGGAGCTCCTGGAGAAGTCCGACCCCGACCTGGTGATCCTGGACCTGAACCTGCCCGGGATCTCCGGCATGGACGTCTGCCGCCAGCTCCGCGCGGACGGCGAGCAGGTGCCGGTGATCATGCTGACCGCGAAGAACGACACCATCGACGTAGTCGTCGGGCTCGAGGTGGGGGCCGACGACTACCTGACCAAGCCGTTTGAGGTACGGGAACTCCTGGCCCGGGTGGGCGCGCATCTCCGCCGCAGCGAGCAGACCGTGGCGCAGCAGCAGCCCAAGACGCGCTTCGAGTTCCCAGGCCTCATCATCGACATGAACTCACGCCAGGTCTGGCGCGAGGGCAAAGAGGTATCCCTGACGCTGACCGAGTTCAACCTCCTCTCGCTGCTGGCCTCGCAGGCCGGCCAGGTGGTTAGCCGCGGCGAGCTCTTGCGGAAGGTGTGGGGGTACGAGGTCGAGATCGAGACCCGGACCGTGGACGCCCACGTCTACCGGCTTCGCAAGAAGATCGAGAGCGACTCGGACAAGCCGCACTTCATCCACTCCGTGCCGGGGATCGGCTACCGCTTCGTAGCGGAGTAGACCCCACCCCGGGGATGACCCCGGTTAGATTCCGGACTGGTGATTGTCGACGGGCTCGCCCTGGGCGTTGACTGTTTGCTTCGCCACCTGGTCCGCAGCCGGTGAGCCGTCGCCCGGGTAGACGATGACCGGCGTCCCCAGCTCAGCCCAGTTGTAGAGGAAGGTCTCGGCCGCCGCGGTCACATGGATGCATCCATGGCTGGCATAGGGTCCGGTCGTTGAGCCAGGCCCATAGGCCGAGGCAGGCTCCCAGGCGGCGTCGTGGATGCCCTCACCGGTGTTGGTGAACCAGAGCACCATCTGGACGACGGTGTCCGGATACCAGAAAGGCGAGCCCTTGGGCCAGGGTGACTGCATGGTCCAGGGCGATGATTTCTTGGTCACCTGCATGGGGCCGATATCCGTCGGAAGTTCCGGCCGGCCGGTGGTGACCAGCGTCTCCTCGACCACCTTACCCCGCTCGTAGGCGCGCAGCCTCTGACCGGCGACGGAGATCACGATCATCTTGGGCGGGGCGCCGTTGACGAGAGCTTCGTGGACCCGCTGGCCGTACCGCTGCACCCCGGCCACCCCGAGGGCTACCTGGCTCGGGTCGGTGTCGCTTACCAAAGCGGAATAATGTTCCAGTGCGCGGGAGGCGCGAGCGACCGCCGGGATCTTGAGGAAGGCGCCGACCGTCGCCTCGTTTCGTCCGTCCGTCAGGGCCGATAACCCGGCGGCCCGCATCGCGTCGAGCCGACCCTGGTACTGAGCCGCCAGGCTTACGGCGGCCTGCTGGACGGCTGCCTTCTCGGCGGACACGTTGTCCTCGAGGGTTTTCAGACGAACGGTGAGAGAGTCGGCCCGATTGGAGAGCTGGCTGAGCCCCGGCAGCGAGGCGATGACGGTAGCATCCCGCTCGATCGCCTGGAGGTCACCGCGAATGGGCGAGAGGTCGTCGGGGTCGACTCCGAGGTTGGCCGCCGTCGACAGCTGCGCCTTGACGGTCAGGATGTCCTGCCTGACCGCGGCACGCATGTCCTGGATGGCGACCGCCTTGAGGTGGTCCAGCCGTGAACGGTCGCCGGCCAGCTGGGCGGCGGCGGTCAGTCCGGCCGCGAGCACGACCAGGGCGACGAACGCGTGCCGCGACCAGTCGACGCGATCGGGGCTGAGGCGCTGGAATCGCCCAGCAGCGTTGGTAGAAAGATTGATATCCCTATTGTAGCTTGGATCGCGGGAGCTGCCCGACCTCCTCCCAGAGGTGAAGGGCGGCCTTGCGCCCGGCAAAGAAGCTGTCGAGATCCAGGCGCTCGTCCGGCGCATGCATGAAGCAGTCGGGCTGGACGAACCCGACCAGAAGGCAGGGAGTATGCAGGTGCCGGGACATGGAGTGGACCGCGCCGATCGAGCCTCCCGAGCGGGTGAGCACGGGCTCGACGCCATACGCCTTTGTCAGCGCGGCGGCGCCGGCGCGGAGCAGCGGGTGGTCGGTAGGAGTGATCCAGGGCTCGGCGTGGTCGAGCTGGGTCAGAGTGATGCGAGCTCCGCGCGGTCGAGCGGACTCGATGTGGTCGCGCAGCGCCCGGGAGACGGCGTTCGCGTCCTGGTCCGGAACCAGCCGGCAGCTCAGCTTGGCGGCGGCCCAGGCCGGGATGATAGTTTTCTGTCCGGGTCCCTGGTACCCGCCCCAGACGCCGTTGGCGTCCAGGGTCGGGCGTGCCCATGCGCGCTCGCGCGGCGTGAATCCCGGCTCGCCGGCCAACCCGCTCAGGCCGTACATCCGCTGGTAGTCGGCCTGGTCGACCGGCAGCCGCTCGAACTGGCGGCGCTCCTCATCGCTGATGGGCCGGACTCCGTCGTAAAAACCGGGCACCAGGATGTGGCCCGATGGATCTTTCAGACGGACCAGGAGCTCGCTCAACAGCTGAATCGGGTTGGGTGCGATCCCACCGAATTCGCCCGAGTGCAGGTCGGTTGAGGCGGTCTCGACCCGGAGCTCGAAATATAGGAGCCCGCGAAGTGCATAAGTGATGGCGGGCAATCCCTTTCCGGACATGGCCGTATCGCTCACGACGGTGTAGTCGGCGGCCAGCCGCTCTGTATGCGCGGCAACGAATTCGTCGAAGTGCTGGCTGCCGATCTCCTCCTCGCCCTCCGCAATCACCTTGAGGTTGACCGGCAGCTCGCCCGTGGTTCGCATCAGGGCGTCGATCGCCTGCCAGTGGATCGCTATCTGGCCCTTGTCGTCCGAGGCGCCGCGGGCGAAGAGTTGACCGTCGCGCTGGACCGGCTCAAACGGCGGCGAGCTCCAGAGGTCGATCGGATCCACCGGCTGGACGTCGTAGTGGCCGTAGAGGAGCACGGTGGGGCGCTCGGGGTCGCGGACCCAGTCGGCGTAGACGACGGGATGGCCGGGGGTGGGCATGACCTCGATGTTTTCGAGACCGATGCGCTCGTACTGCTCGGCCAGGTAAGCGGCCGCGCGGCGGACGTTGTCGGCCTGGTCGGGCTGGCTCGAGATGCTGGGGATGCGAAGAAAGGCCTCGAGCTCCGCGATCCCCTGCGCGCGCGTCTCGTCCAGGTGTTGATCGGGCGTGGCCATCGTGAAGAGACTACTAGTAGATGAAGCCCAGGAGATCGAGGCCGGAGGTCGACTTGATGGTGCGGTAGTCCACCACGCCCCAACGGCCGTAGTTCATCTCGGAGACGGTGAAGGATCCGTCCGAGTTGACCGACTCCACGTAGGCGACGTGCCCAACCGGGGAGGACCAGCTGATCCCCTGGACCATGATGGCGCCGACCGCCGGGGTCTGGCCCTCCGCGAAGCCGAAGAGCCGGGCGTTCGGCCACCACATCCATGCATCCCCGTTCCACGGGACGTAGCGTTTGTGGGCCACCCACCAGGTGCAATAGCCGTAAGGGAAGTGTCCCCCCGAACCGTAGGCCGGGCCCGCGTAGGTAATGCTGAAGGTGGTCTGCTGCCGGCCGAGCCGGCTCCAGGTCACGCTCTTGACCACATGTTTGCCCAGCCCGCTGGGCAGTGCCGGGCCCTGACCGTCCGGCAGCATCAACATGGTTCCGGCCACCAGGTGGTCGGGATCCTTGATCAGGTTGAAGTCGATGACGTCCTGGAGCTGCACCTTGTACTGGGCCGCCAGCTGGGGCAGCTGAGTATTGGGCTGCACCTTGACCAGCATGCCGTTGACGGGTGGGATGATCAGCTTCTGGCCGGCGCTTACGGCAGTGACGTCCAGGATGTTGTTTGCCCAGCGGACCGTGTCGACCGTCAGGCCGAACTGTCCGGCGACCCGTTCCACCGTGTCACCGCGCTTCATCGTGTAGTAGAGAATGTCCCGCCGGGCGGGCTGGTCCACGGTGGCGGCATTGACCTTGAGGATGAAGCCGGTCTGGGTCATGACGACGTCGTCAACCCGGGTAGGCTGAAGTGCGGTGATTGCCGGTGCGCTATTCGCGGCACCATAGACAGTATCGTTGTGGGACCGATCTAGAGAGGTCAGTATGGGAACGAATGCCGCCGCGAGTAGCACAAGCGTGTGCGTCAAAAACCTGCTCTGTGCCAGGACTTCCCCCTTAGGCCGAGTTGGTTTTCCGGCATGGTAGCACAGCCGGGGCGACTCA
>VBDY01000143.1 GCA_005882775.1 Chloroflexota bacterium
GATGCTGGCGGCTATCGAGAGCCCGCACTCCGACATCCTCGGGCACTGCACCGGGCAAATCATCGTGGGTCGCGGTCGCAAACCGTCCAGTTTCGACGCGGCCAGCGTGTTCGAGGCGTGCGCCCGCACCGGCACCGCGGTGGAGATCAACTGCCGGCCCGAGCGGCGCGACCCGCCAGCTGAACTGCTGGGGCAGGCGGTGGACGCCGGGTGCCTGTTCAGCATCGACACCGACGCCCACGCCCCCGGCCAGCTGGAGTGGCAGTGGTACGGCTGCGAGCGGGCAGCCGACGCGGCCGTGGCAGTGGAGCGCGTGGTCAACACCTGGCCTGTCGATCAGGTACTGGAGTGGGCCGGCGGGAACCGCTAGCCGCCTCCGGACGAGCCCTTCGTGCGCTGGATCGGACGGTCGCCCGTGGCCCTCAGTCAGGCCGGCGGCTGGCCCACCTGGAGGCGATTCCCGTCTGGATCGGTGACGACGGTAACACGCACGCCATCGCCAATGGTTTTGACTGGACCGGCCATGACCTTGCGCTCAGCGAGGCCGGCCAGGAATGCGTCGAGGTCGTCGACCAGGAGTGTGTTCAGCGCCGAACCGGCGCGAGCCGCGTCGGCGATAACGTATATCCAGCCCGTTTCGGTCAGTCGCCATGCCGCCTCGTCGTCGTTCGGGATGAGATCAGGCGGCCGGCCAACGAGTCGTTCATACCAGCCTGCGGCCGCGTCGCGGTCGGCTACGGGGATGCCAGCGAAGACGTAAGTGACGGCCATCGCGAGATCATAGCTGGGACGGTCACGGCATCCGGTGACGCGCGCAAGTATGGGGCCCTCGAAACCCGCCCGAACCTATAAGCTTTCCAACGCTGAAGCAACCGAGCGCGCTGATCCCTCTGGCCATGTCGCTCGCGGCCCTGGCTCTCGTCCTTGGTCAGATCGCCATGTTCGGCGTTAGTCGTCAGCCCGACGAAGGGACCGCGGCACATCTCTGGCAATTACTCATGGCTGCACAGATACCGGTCGTCGCGTTCTTCCTGATCACGACGCTGCCGAAAAGGCCGCGCAAAGCCCTGCTGGTGCTCGCCTTACAAGTTGCCGGCTTTCTCACTGCCGCCGCTCCCGTCTTCCTTCTCAAGTGGTAGCTGGGTATCGCACTCTGAGGTTGTGCTTGCAACGAAACGATCGCGAGTGCATACTCCGGTTCTTGCCGCGCGTTGATGCGAGCGTCGTACCCGTGTACTGCTCGCCACCTTGATTGTTGGCTGAACCGGGAGGAGGGACCATGGAGCCGATTGTGCTCTTCGGGATTCAATTCACTTTGAGTTTGGTGGCGTATTCGCTCATCGCATTCTGGTACGTGGCGCCAAGGTTGTCGCGATTGCCAAGGGAGCTGGCGCTGGTGCCGCTGCTCTGGGTCCATGCATTTCGCACGGTCGGCGGCACGATCCTGGCTCCGGGCGCGGTCGCCGCCGGTGTGCCCACGGAATTCCGAACGATGATCGGATTTGGCGACCTGATAACGGCACTCCTTGCCTTGATTGCACTGGCCGCCCTTCGTACCCGCCTCCCCGGTGCCCTCGGCTTCGTCTGGCTGTGCGTCATCGTCGGCATGCTCGACACGTTGAATGCGATCGTCCAATCGGTGCGTTTCAACGTCTTTACGTACGCTCTCGGCGTGAATTGGGTGATCGTGACCATCTATGTGCCGGCGTTACTGGTGACCAGCCTTCTGATCTTCATGCAACTGCTCGACCGCAATCGCTCCACCATGAAGGGCTAGAGGGCTCGTGATCCGCAGGCCCGCAAGCGTACGAATGCCCGCGAGTCACGATCGAGCCCTGGCAAGGCTGAAGGCCAGTGACCGAAAGCTGGCGCGGCTCATCGAGGCCACGGAACCCATCGATCTCGAGACCTGGCGCAAGGCGCGGCCGGTTGACAACGCCTTCAGCACGCTCGTCTACTCGATTATCGGACAGCAGATTTCGGGGTTCGCGGCTCGTGCCATCGCCGGGCGGTTGCGGGATCGCTTCGCCGGCCGAATGCCATCACCTGTCGAGCTGATTGCCGCAGATCCGGCAGATTTGAAAGGCGTCGGCCTGTCCCGGATGAAGATCGAATACCTGCGCTCGCTGGCTCAGCACATCATCTCAGGAGACCTCGACATCAATCACCTGGACAAGCTTTCGGACGAGGCGGTTCGCGGGCAAATCACATCCTCCAAAGGGCTCGGGCGGTGGACCGCGGACATGTTCTTGCTGATCAACCTCGAGCGGCCCGACATCCTTCCAATTGGTGACCTCGGTATCCGATCCGCGGTTCAGCGCCTATACCGGCTCGACCACTTGCCGACCCCACGCGAGGTCGATGCGATCGGGGAAAAATGGCGACCCAATCGCAGCCTGGCGAGCTTCTATCTCTGGTCATGGAACCGGCAGCAGGCAAAGCCAGCAAGCGGGAAGGCGCGCCAGGCGCCCAATCCGACGGCGTGAGGAGCGCGCTTGTGGCGTTAATCTGAATCCGTGTGGGGATGGCCAACACCACTGAAATGACTGTGACCGAGCAGCTGAAAAAGGTCCCCCCGGCGGTCCGTCCTGTGTTGCAGGCGGCCCGTGCGGTGGTTAGAGCCGCTGCGCCGGGGGCCGAGGAGATCCCCTACGGGAGCCAGCCTCCGCGCTCCAGCCGATACATGTGGAAGATCGCTCGATACGCGGTCGATGGCTCCAACGTGGTTGGCATCGGCACGTTTCCGGACCACGCCAACCTGTTTTTCTACCGCGGCCGGGAGCTCGACGACGGGAGTGGGCTCCTCCAGGGTGCGGGAAAGGACATGCGGTCTATCACCCTCCGGGCGCCGGCCGACGCCGAGCGGCCGGCGGTCAAGCGGATGGTGCGGAGCGCGTTCAAACTCGGCGGAACGCCAGCGCGAGCCCTGAAGAGCTCGGGGTAGCCTGAAGAGCGCGGGTGGAGTTCGCCATCCTCAGCGACCCCCAGGCGCAGCCTTCGGCCTTCTTCGAATGAGCGAGCGCTAGCCCAGGGGCAGCAAAGCGGGCCGGCTCTCTGCCGGCCCGCTTCTGAATCGTAGGCGGGGTTAGGCCATGGTCGCCAGGTGCTCGCCCAGGCGCTCGTAGGTCTCTCGCATTCCAGCTTCCATCCCCGACTGGACATGCCCGTCGCGGTCCTCGCGCGACTTGTACTGCAGCCTGCTGGTGATGGTCGTCTTGCCGCCATCCTCGGTAAAGGTCGCGGTGACCAGGTAGTCATGTCCGGGCATCGCCTCCCAGCCCTCGCTGTAGACGACGTGGTCTGGGGGCGCGATTTCGCGGTAGACGCCGGAGAAGGCATCTTCGCGGCCGGTCTCCTTGTCGCGCACCACGTACCGCCAGGCACCTCCCGGGCGCAAGTCGATCTCACACACGGTCATGGTCATGCGTCGCGGACCCCACCAGTGCTTGACGTGCTCTGGTTTGGTGCATGCCTCGAACACGAGGGCGCGAGGTGCGTCCACAACCGCCGTGATCACGAGTTCCCGATCCGACGGAGTGGTCACTGTGACAACGGGTTTACTTTTCACTGTCATGTTTTTCCTCCCTGGTTTTTAGCTCCTGCAGGTAATCGTCGAGTTGACCTATGCGTTCCTCCCAGCGCTCGCGATATCGTTCCAGCCAATCCGAGACGTCTTTCAGCGGGGCTGCTTCAAGCCGGCACGGCCGCCACTGTGCCTGCCGGCCCTGGGTGACCAGGCCTGCCTGGCGAAGCACCTTGAGGTGTTTGGACACCGTGGGCAGCTTCAGATGGAACGGCTCGGCGAGCTGCATGACAGTGGCCTCGCCCTCCGCGACCCGGGCCAGAATCGCCCTGCGGGTGGGATCGGCAAGGGCCGCAAACGTCACACTCAGCTGATCAGTCGGCATCGTACTTTCTCCAATGGCTAATTAGCTAATCGGCAGAATAGCAGTAGGATGTCCGCCTGTCAAGTGTCAAGGCGCATCCGCTGATGTTCGCCGCCCTCACGCACGTCGTCGATCCGCCGCCCTGATAGCCTGGCGGTGCCTTGGGGATCCCCGGCTTACTCGTCTTCGCGATCGACCCGGTCTCAGCCTCGGTTCGGGAAGGCTAGCCCGGTCCATGCTGACGGTGCGGCGGGACCAGGAAATTCATCGCGAGGATGGGGGCTGGTTCCGGGCCGCCTGGCACTTCTCGTTCGACCATTACCGCGATCGAGATCAGATGGGAATTGGGCCACTGCGCGTCTTCAACCACGATCAGCTTGCCCCCGGTGCCGTCTGGCCCATGCACCCGCACACCGACGTGGAAGGCATCACCTACGTCTGGAAAGGGACTTTCCGACACGCCGACAGCCTGGGCAACGACGGCATCCTTCATCCCGGAGGCATCCAGCTGATGACTCTTGGGTCAGGCGCGGAGCATTCGGAGCAGAACGGGTCGCAGACCGAACCGATGGAGTTCCTGCAATTGTGGATTCTTCCCGACACTCCGGGCCTCCCGCCTGAGGTCCAGCAGCGGCAGTTCACCACCGATCAGCGCTCGGACCGGCTGCTGAAGGTGATCGGGCCTGAAGGCGGCGAGGTGATCAGAGTCCACCAGGACGCCGGTGTTTACCTGGCGGCGCTGGCGCCAGGCAGAGAGGTCACCCATGGCTTGGGAGCCGGTCGCGGCGGCTACCTTTATTTGATCGAGGGCGGGCTCGAGGTTGGAGGTCAGGCGCTCAGGACGGGCGATGCGGCAAAAATCTCCGAGGAGCCGAGCCTGCGGATCCGCGCCAGCGAATTCGCTGAGCTGATCCTGGTAGACGTTCCCCTGCGGTTTACACCGGTTGGCGTCTGGTCCCGCTGAGCAGGAACCGATTGGGGGATGACCCGGAGGGATCGAAGGATGGATCCGCTCCGGGTCTTCTTTTGGGGGGAGGCTATTCCTGCCCGTCGAACTGGTGGTCGACTTTCGATTCTGTGGTGGCTCCGGGAGCCTCGTTGGTGTCTCTTCGAACGGTTTGAGCAAAGGCTCAGGCGCATGCCCGGCCGGCTCGAGCTGGTCGATGACGGCGCGCGGGGCGCGACCTTCCGGCTGTTCCTGCCCGCCCAGAACGGTAACATAAATGCTACGGTACCTCCCCGGGCCGGTTGCGACCGGGTCCGGCGTAGGGGGCTGATCTGGAGGAGGTGGAAAAATGGCAGGCAGCGTCAGGGGCTCGGGCACCAGGCAGGCGCCCTGGGTTCTCAAGACACCGCCCGGGACTTCGGAGTTTCAGGCCTTCCGCGACCCGGCTCTCGACCCGCCCGCGCTGGTGGTGACGGTAGGAAAAACCGAGCTGCGCTACCAGCTGCGCTGCCTCGATGACCTGCATGCGATGCTCAAGAAGCGCGGCGACTGGATGGCGCTCGGCAGCGCCGACGAACAGAAGCCCGCCGCCGAGGGCACGGTCGAAGCCTGGGCCCGATCGCCGAAGAACCCGGTCGGCGGCTGATACGGCCTGAAGAAGGGATTGCGTGGACGCTTCGGGATGTACGTGCCCCCGGTCATGGAAGCTCTGAAGCTGGCGGAGGTAGAGCACCTTCCGAAGAACAACAGGATGCGCGCTCTCTAAAAAACGGGGCCGCCTCCGCAAAAGGGCGGCGGTAGAGTGGGGCGGTGAGCCGGAAGCGCGGTAAGTCGGGTAGGCGCGCCGCCCCCAGGCGTTCCCAGGCGTCGACGCGCCGGTCGCCGGTGGGCGCGAACGCTGCGCCTGCGGGACGAGCGGCCAATCGGAGCCGCATTCTCTTGATGATTGTCGGCGCGGCGGTCCTGCTCACGGGTGCCGTCGCCTACCGGGTCTTCGCCGGGACCTCGCCCGCGACCAGCTCGTCAGCCACCCTTTTAGCCTCTACCGCCGGCCAGGCGCAGGGGGAAACCGTAGACGGCATCTCCTGCCAGACGTCTGAGCAGGTCGTTTACCACATTCACGCCGAGCTGATGGTATTTGTCGCTGGCGAATCCAGGGTGATCCCAGAGGGAATTGGCATCGTCGGCTGCTTCTACTGGCTGCACTCGCACACCCGCGACGGGATCATCCACATCGAGTCGCCGGTTGACCGCATCTACTCACTCGGAAACTACTTCGACATCTGGAAGCAGCCGCTCTCGACCACCCAGGTTGGTCCGGCGACCGGAGCGGTGAACGCATACGTGAACGGGGTGCGCTTCAGCGGCGATCCCCGGTCGATCCCGTTGACCCCGCACGCCATTATCCAGCTGAACGTAAGCAGCGAGGTACCGGCTCATACCTTTACGTTCCCGCCCGGCCTCTGAAAGGGGGACCTCGCCGTGAGGTCCCCCTTTTCGGTTACGAGCCCTCGGTCACCTCATAAACTTCCGTCGCCGGATGCCCAGCCTTTGCGTGGACGGCCTCGACCGCCTCCTTGTTTGGCCCCTTGGCCAGACAAAACACCTTCCCGGCTTTCGAGTCGAGCCAGTACCGCACGTACTCGACGCCGGTGCCTTTCTGGACTTCCAGGTCTTTCTTGTGCGCCTCCATCAGCTGTTGAAGCGACACGTGCATTCCCTCGTGGACATCCATATAGGTTGGCAAAGCTTCCACCTCCATGCTTGGCTGGATCGGTCGACTCCGGATCATCCTAACCGACGCCGGTGACCCGATGCCTCTCTCGAAAGCTTGACACGGGCATCGCAAATGCTTAACCTACGAGTTAATGGTTCACCATTCGGTTAAGTCCGCCACCCTCGATACCGTCTTCTCCGCCCTCAGCCATCCCACCCGGCGCGCCGTCCTGACGCGGCTCGCCCGGGGCGACGCCTCGGTGGGGGAGCTGTCCGCGCCCTTCTCCATCTCGCCGCCCGCCATGAGCAAGCACCTTCGGGTGCTCGAAGAGGCCGGCCTGGTCAAGCGCCACCTCGACGGCCGCGTTCATCGACTGCAGCTGGTCGCCGCACCGATGCGCAGCGCCGCCGGCTGGATCGCCGAATATGCCGAGTTCTGGAGCCAGCAGTTCGAGTCCCTGGCGAGGTTCCTCGAAGAGCCAGCTGCGAAACCGCCGCGGAAACCAAGGCGACCAGCCGGTGGGGCGGGGTGAGCATGCAGAACCCGACATCGACCGAGGTCCTGCGCATTACCCGGACGTTTCCCGCGCCGCGCGAGCGCGTGTTCGCCGCGTTCACCGAGACCGAGCTGCTCAAGCAGTGGTGGGGGCCGGCCGGCTTCACGCTGCCGAGCGCCTCGGTCGATCTGAGACCCGGCGGCCGCTATCGCTTTGGCATGAAGCCGCCGGAGGGCGACGTCATGTACCTGGTCGGGACCTTCCGGGAGGTCAAGCGACCCGAGCGCCTGGTCTACACCTGGGCGTGGGAGCAGCAGCCCGCGATGGAAACTGTCGTCACCATCGAGTTCAACGAGGCGGAGGGAGATACCGAGGTGGTGGTAACCCAGGAACGGTTCCCGGACGAAGGGACGCGACAGCAGCACGGCTTCGGCTGGGAGGGCGGCCTCGACCGCCTGCAGGAAATCTTCAGGAGGAAACAGCATGTCAAATCCTAAGCTCGAGTATCAGGCTTACGTTCGGACCACACCCGGCAAGCTCTGGGATGCGATCACCAGTCCGGAGCAGACCAGGCAGTACTTCTACGGGCTCGCGGTGACCTCGGACTGGAAGCCAGGCGCTTCGATCAAGCATCTGTTCCCCGACGGGAAATCTCAGGTCGAGGGCAAGGTGCTCGAGGTCGAGCCCGGAAGGAAAATCGTCCACACCTTCGCCACCACCGGCTCGACGGATGGCGCCAGCAGGGTGACATGGGAAATCCAACCGATGGGCGCGGTGACGCTCCTGACGCTGACCCACGACGACTTCGACGGGGAAACCGACACCTATCGCTCCGTGGCACGCGGCTGGAATCCAGTCGTGTCCGGGTTGAAGACGCTGCTCGAAACGGGCAAGCCCCTCGAGATCCCGGCGCCCGAGACCGCGGCGACCGGTTAGCCGGGCGGCCCTCAGGTCCAGGGGAGAGCGGCGCGCTCTCCCCAGTAATCCTCCGGCGCTTGCGCCAGGCTGCCGAGGCCGTCCGATTCGCTGACGGTCAGCCTGACCTCGAGAGCGCCCAGGTTGCTCAAGAGCTGGTCGACCGTTGCGGCGCCGGAGAGCACCACGTCGGCCCAGGGATTCGCCAGCGCGGCAGCGATGGCCAGCGCGTCGACCGAAGTCCCGCGCCGTTCCGCCATTTCACCCAGCGGTTGCGCGCGCGTCTCCAGGTCCCGATCCGTTAGCCTCCCATTGGCGAGCGCCTCCTTGACCAGTACGCCCCAACCGGCCGAGTGTGCCTCGGCAAGCGCGGGTCCGGCGGACGGCTCGAGCAGGTTCCAGGTTGCCTGGACGGCGTGAAAAGGACTGGTGCCATCGACCCGCAGGCTTAGTGCCCGGCGGATGACGTCGGCCTCGCGAGGTCCGCTGACGGTGAGGCCGATCCGGAGCCGTTCGGCGCTCAATGTAACCAGCTCAGCCAGGACCTCGCGGTTATCCAGGACTCCGCTCTCGAAAGTCGCCGAATGCACCTGGTAGAGACGGAGCCGGCTGCCGAGGAGGGCGCGGCTCTCGGCCAGCTGCCGCCGAAGCGCTGCCAGCGAGTGGTCCTTGACCTCGTGCACCGGCGCGTCGAGCCGCCAATCCCCAACGTACCTGTAGCCCCATTTCGAACCGATCGTGATCGCGTCCGCCGGGATTGCGTGTGCCTTCAGCCAGCTGCTCAGGAACTGCTCGGCAAGGCCGTAGGAGCGGGCGGCGTCGACGTATCGCACGCCGCGGCTGTAGGCGGCGTCGAGCAGTTGGTGAGTGCGGGCTTCGAGCGCAGCGACGCTCCGGTCTGTCCCGAGGTCATCGTCCCGCCCGGCCGTGATGTACCCGGGGCGGCCGACTGCCGCCAGGCCGAGCCCGATCGGTGTCACGCTGAGCCCGGTCGAGCCCAGCGTCTTCACGGTGCCAGCGCCTAGGGGCTCCGGAGGATCCGGGCCTTTTCCTGCTCGAACTCGGCCTCCGAAATCGTGCCCGACGCTTTGAGCTCCGCGAGCTTGCGGAGCTGGTCGTAACGGTCGGATGTCTTGGCATCGGCGCCTCGACCAGGCCCGGTAGTCGGCTCGCCAAGCGCGGCCCGGACCATCCCGAGGATGTCGTCGCGAATAACCCGCCCGTTGATGTGCGCCGGCACGAGATACTTGGATCCCGAGGCGGTCGCGATGGTGACGGTAGAGTAGCCGACGAAATGCTTCTGAAAGACGACGTCCACCACGTCCTTGAGGAAGATGGCCACCTGGCTCTTACCCGATGGCTCGGCCGGGCAGAAGAGCCTCTGGGTGGTCAGGGTCACGGCGTGGCGGGCCAGCCCCCAGTCGCTAGCGGTCCGGACGATGACCTCGCCCGGTTGCAGCGAGAAGCCGGGCGGCAGGGCGGTATCGTCCTGGCCAGGGCTCATGGCTAGCCGGTGACCTTTTCCATCTGCCCGGCGCCCAGCGCCGCGGCGGCAACTTCGTCGAGCGGCTTGTCGATCGAGGCCTCCACGGCGGCAATCACGGCGCCTTCGACGAACGGGGCATTGCTTAGAATCACCCGGCCGCCTGCCTCGGCCAGCTGCTCGATTGCCATCTGCGTGCTGAGCACGGCGCTGCCCAGGTCCACCAGGATGAGCACCCCCTCCGGACCGCGCACTTCCTCAATCGCGCCGCGAATCGCGTTGGCGTCCGTCCCCAGGCGGCCGTCCGCGGTTCCGCCGGCGACCGCGATCTTGACCTTGCCCTGGGTCATCTGACCGGCCAGGTCGCGCACCCCGGTGGCGAGCTGCAGACTGTGCGATACCAGGACCAGGCTAACGGTACCCATATGCCCTGGCCAGGATCTCCACCGGGTGGGCGGAGCTTGCGCCGGCACCGTGCTCCACCTGCATCCGGCAGGTCTCGCAGTCGGCCAGCACCGCGTCGCTGCCCGCCGCCTTGACCGCGGCGAAGAGGCGGCTACCGATCTTCATGGAGAGGTCGTACTTCTCGACCTTGACCCCGAACGTCCCGGAGATCCCGCAACACCCCTCATCGACCTCCTCAACCTTGACGCCAGGCACCAATCGAAGCAGCCGCATCGCCGGGTAGCCGATCCCGTGAGACTTGAGGTGGCAGGGTGCGTGATACAGGACTCGCATCGGCACCGGCTGGAAATCGAGGTCGAGCTCTTTCGCCTCGTGCAGCATCCACAGGTACTCGCAGATGTCGTAGGTGCGTGCGCCCAGAGGTTCCGCGCCGGGGATGTCGAGCAGGTGGGAATAGTCGTGTTTGAGCATCAGGCCGCAGGAGGTCGAGCTGGCCACGATATCCATCTCGCCCGCGAGCGGAGCTAGTAGCCGCACGTTCTGCACCCCGTATTTTCGGGCCAGGTCCGTGTTGGAGTTGACCACCGCCGGGATACCGCAGCACTGCTGCCTGGGCACGACCACCTCGATCCCGTTTCGCTCCAGGATGGCCACCACCATTTCGCCCAATCGCCGCTCGTTGTAGTTGACCCAGCATCCGTAGAAATAGGCGACCTTGCGGCGGGCCCGGACCGGCCTTGGATGTCGCCTGTGCCAGCGCTCAAAGGTCAGAAACTGATAGCGGGGGAGGGGACGCTTGCGGTGAATACCGACAAACCGCTCCATAAACCAGCGTAGCAGGGGATTCCTGTTACCGAGGTTGGCGAGGGGGGCGGTCAGGCTGCCGAAGGTGCCGAGCAGCCTGGTGTGGCCGAGCAGGAAATCGCGCAGCGTTCTTCCCCGCTCGCGGGCCCCCTTGTTCTGCGCCCGCCGGATGTAAGTCTGGATGCTGACCTGTGAGGGGCAGGTGACCTCGCAGAGCTTGCAGCCCGAGCAGAGGTCGAGCCCGGCAACCACGCTCGGTTCCTGGGGGATGCGAAAGCGCTCAGACTCCGGGCCTAGAAGCTTTGGTCCGCGAAAGATCTCGGTATTCCGCGCCACCGGACAGACCGTGTTGCAGGCGGTGCACTTGGTACACGCCTCGACGGGAGCCTGTTCCTCGACCGTGTCCGTGACCGGCTCGAAGTCTTCGGTCATCATGCTGCGGCCATCGCCTCCATGGCGGCCCGATAGCCGGTGGCGATCGCCATCCCGCCTCGCGACTTCGTTCCGGATGGATCGTACCCGGCAATCGCCCCGCCCGCTACGAATACGTTATCCGCCAGCGGGCGGCCCGTCTCATCTGCCGGCTGCAGCCGGTCGGTTACCGGGTATCCGAGCTGGGCGTACGGTTGCACTCCGAAGATGGATTCCGCGGTCCGCTGACTTGGGACGGCATGCTCGGCGATGACGCGACCGAAGAATGGATCGCGCACCAGGTGGACCCCGGCCCGAAGGGCGCCATCCACCCAATCCTCCAGCGCCAGCACGTAGGCTCTGGCCTCGATCGGCTGTTCGCGGCCCGCCGACTTGAGAAGGATCCTGGTGCATCGTCCCTCGGTGACCGTGGCCGCGTGGGCGGGTGCGTTCCAGAAAAGCTCGACGCCAGTCTCCTGCAGGTGCTTGCGCAACCGGTCGAAGAGACGCAGGGCGGCGACCGACGGCGGCACCGTGGGGATCTCAAAGACCGGATAACCGAGCGCCGTCTCGAAGTCGGCGTAGACCTCCTCTGCGCGAGTCAGGCCCAGCACCGCCGGCAGACCGACGCGCACGCCGTCGCCGGAGATCTGCCGGCGCATCCGATTTGCAACTTCTGCGCGGAAGCCGCGGTCCTCGAAGCTCCGAGCCAGGTCGATCGACGTAAAGAGGCGATCGGCGTCGAAGCCGGGGGCGGCAATCCGGATCGCGCTGACCTGATTGCCCGTTCGCCAGGATCGCCGGAGGTTCGCCGCGGCCAGCTCAGGGGCAAAGTCCTGGTACCCGTGGAAACCGCAGAGCACGATCGGGTCGGCCCTTCGCAGATCCCCCGCGGCCATGCTGGCTGGAACCAGGCAGCTGGGTTTGGGGGTGCCGGTGGCGGTCGGCAGCAACACGTTGCGCGCCAGAGTTCCCTCCCAGACAAGCCCAGCCTCCCGCAGCCATTCGAGGAGCATCTTGGTTCCCCCCTCGAGAGCCGGCCGCCCCGCTCGGGCGTAAGGATGGCTCGGCTGATCCTTGATCAGGCCGGCCACGGCCGCCCCGGGATCGTCGACGGGCTCGGCGGCGCCCGCATCCGCGTAGCCGAGCACGTCGATGGTGGCGTATAGAAAGTAGAGAGAGGAGAGCCCGGGCCAGACGAGCACGACCTCCCGGTCCGATCTTTGAATTGCCCGGGCAGCGGTGAGAGCCGCAAGGCCGCCTCCGACGACCGCAAGGTCAGTCTTCACCCGCGAGCCTCAGCCGGGACGGGACGCCTCGAGGGCAGGCGCGGTTCGCGGGTTTCCGGCCGGTCGCCATCGATGGCGAGCTGGCGGTCCAGGTTGAACAGCTCCATCTGCAAACCGGTACCGACCTGGGCCTGCCGGAGCTGGCTTCCCCAGAAGACGTGGCGAACTCCCCGCCATCGGGTTTCAAGGAAGTCGGCCATGGCCCGGGTGGCCTGGGAGCCGTCCAGGCCCCGGTCGGTTACCAGCCGCGCGGCCAGCCGGTAAGAGCAGATCGCTGCCTGGCAGGGTCCCATGCCTGCGCGGGTGCGGCGGCGAACATCCTCCAGGGTGCGCACCGCCGGATCCGCAAACCAGGGAGCGGCATCCCGGGGCCGCACCATCTCGCACTCGCAGAGCAGAGGTTCGAGGGGATGCTCGCCACTGTGCGGCTTGGGAACGCCCAACTGGGCCGGCCGGTGGCGGAGCTGGTCGAGAGAGTCATCGTGGTCGCTGATCGGGACATCGGCCGTGGTGCAGGGATTCCCCACTCCCAGCCGGCGTGCCACCAGGTCGACGACCCGCTCAGCCATCAGCCGGTAGGTGGTGACCTTGCCGCCAACGATCGAGGTCAGGCCCTTGACGCCGTCGCGTACCTCGTGATCGATGACCGCGAAGTTGCGGCTCATCTCGCGACCCTCCGCTTCCGCGCCCAGGTCATAGAGCGGCCTGACCCCGGCATAGGCGCGCATGGCGCGAGCGGTGGTCACGCCGTCGAGCATCAGCGCTCCCTCTTCGATCATCCGGCGAACCTCGTCCCACTCGATTGGCAGGACCTCGGGATGTGGGACCTTCGCCGAGGTGGTGCCAAGGATGGCGACGCTCAGCGCCGGAACCACGATGTCACCGTCGCCCGGCTTGTGGCAACGGTTGATTGCGGCGTGGGCCAACCGGTGGGAGAGCACCACCATGACGCCCTTTACCGGGACCACCCTTACCTCGACCCCAAGCAGTCGCGCGACCAGGCCCGACCAGGCTCCGGTCGCGTTGATCACGGCCTGGCACGCGATGGCGGTCTCAGCCCCGGACATGACGTCGCGAAGCCGGACACCGGTGACGCGGTCGCCCGCGCGCGAAAAACCCACCACCTCCGTGTAGGTCATCACCCGTGCCCCGCGACGCCGGGCCGACTCGGTATTGGCGAGCACCAGGAAGAAGGGGTCGAGGTGCCCATCCTCGGGTAGCCAGAAGGCGGTCCGCACGTGTCGTGACAGGGCCGGCTCCCGGCGCCGCGCTTCTTCGACCGAGATCCGCTCGCAGGTTATGCCCGCCTGGCGGCAGCCTTCGACAAATCGCGGTTCCCATTCCCGATCCTCGTCGGTGACCGAGACGAAGTAGCCGCCGGTATCCTCGATCGTGGTCCGCGCGATCTTCCTGAGGATGCGTCCCTCTTCCACACATTCGATGGCGGCCTGCAGGTCGTTGACGCAGTAGCGACCGCCGGAGTGGAGGAGCCCGTGGGATCGCCCGGTCGTGCCCGAGGCCAGGTCGCCCTTCTCGACCAGGACAGCGTCGATGCCGCGCATGGCCAGGTCGCGCAGCACGCCCGCCCCGGTCGAACCTCCGCCGATGACGACCACGCCGGTGCTCAGGTCAGGCATTCACATCATTTAAGACATAAAAGGGGAAAGGCCTTGCCGCGGCCTTTCCCCATCGGGTCGAAGAGCCTACTTCTTCTTGCTCCTCCCAGCGCCGGCCGCGGCCGGTTCCTTGTCCACCCACTTGAGGGTACGGGTAACCGCTTTCTTCCAGCCTGTCAGGCCATCGTCGCGCTGCTTCTTCGACCACTTGGGATCGAACACCCGGTCGACCTGCCAGTTCTTGCGCAGCTCGTCCAGCGTGCTCCAGAAGCCGGTAGCCAGCCCCGCGCCATAAGCGGCCCCCAGGGCCGTGGTCTCATCGACCGTCGGCCGGATGACCTGGACGCCGAGCACATCGGCCTGCAGCTGCATCAGGAAGTTGTTCTTGACCGCGCCGCCGTCGACCTTCAGCTTCTTCAGCTTCACGCCGGAGTCCTTCTCCATGGCGTCGGCGACTTCCTTGGTTTGATAGCAGATGGCCTCGAGAGTCGCCCGTACCAGATGGGCACGGGTAACATAGCGGGTCAGACCGACCACCGCCCCGCGCGCATACATGTCCCAGTGGGGGGCGAACAGTCCGGAGAACGCGGGCACGAAATAGATGCCGCCCGAGTCTTCGACCGAGCGAGCGATCTCCTCGGTCTCTGCCGCATTCTTGATGATCTGCAGGTTATCCCGCAGCCACTGGATGGCAGCACCCGTGATCGCGATCGACCCCTCGAGGGCGTAGACACACTTGCCCGCTTCGAGCCCATAACCCGCGGTTGTCAGCAACCCGCTCTTGGAGGGTACCGGCGTGGTGCCGGTGTTCAGGAGCATGAAGTTACCGGTGCCGTAGGTGTTCTTCGCCTCCCCGACCGAGTAGCAGGTCTGCCCGAACAGCGCCGCCTGCTGGTCACCCAGGTCCGCACAAACCGGGACCGATCCGCCAACCGGGCCGCTGGCCTTGGTGTGCCCATAGAACTTCTTGTCGCTGGAGGGTCGGATCTGAGGCAGCATCGCCCGGGGTACCTTGATCTTCTTGAGGAGCTCCTCGTCCCACTCCAGCTTCTTGAGGTCCATCAGCATGGTCCGCGACGCGTTGCTGTAATCGGTGACATGGGCCCCGCCGTTGGGGCCGCCGGTGAGCCACCAGATCACCCAGGTATCGATGTTGCCGAACAAGAGATCACCCTTCTCAGCCGCCGACCGGGCGCCCGTCACGTTGTCGAGGATCCACTGGATCTTGGGTCCGGAGAAGTAGGTGGCCACCACCAGCCCGGTCTTACGCTTGACGACTGGCTCGAACTTCTCGTCGATCAGCTTCTGGCAGATGTCACGGGTACGCGTGTCCTGCCAAACGATTGCGTTGTGAATCGGCTTGCCTGTCTTCTTCTCCCAGACCACCGCCGTCTCGCGCTGGTTGGTCACCCCGATCCCCGAGATCTCATCGGCGGTGATCCCCTTCTTCTGCATCGCACTCTTGATCACGCGCTGCGTCTTCTCCCAGATTTCTGTGGCGTTGTGCTCGACCCAGCCAGGCTTGGGATAGATCTGCTCGTGCTCGAGGTAGTCTGAGGAGACCACTTTGCCGTCGTGACTGAAGACCATGAAGCGGGTGCCGGTGGTGCCCTGGTCTACGGCTGCTGCGTACTTCTTTTCCGCCATGCCCATCCTCCCTAACTAGTCGGTTGCTGTTCTCGCCCCACGTAACTGGTTGATGTGCTTGCCCCCTGTGGCGGATCCGCGAGAGCCTCTCGCAGCGTCCGCAACAGGTAGTAAGAGGAGGTCGCTCCGGGGTCCTGGTGTCCGATGCTCCTGTCCCCCAGGTAGCTGGCCCGCCCCTTCAGCGCCTTCAAGGGGATGGTCGCTTTCATGCCGGCCTCCGCGGCGTCGGTCGCTGCGGAGAGGGCATCGGCGATCGATGCCCCCTCCTTCAACCGCGCCCTGGCCTGCTCCAACGCCGGCGTCAGGACATCGACCATCGTCTTGTCTTTCAGGTTTGCCTTGCCCCGTTCAACCACACCCTTGAGCCCCGCCTCCAGGGCAGCCACCAGATCGGCATCGGCCACCTCGGCCTTGCCGTCCAGCGCCGTGCCTGCGCGGATGAAAAAGGTGCCGTAGAGGGGACCGCCGGCGCCGCCCACCGAACCCACCAGGGCCATCCCGGTGGTCTTGAGCAGCGTCCCAGCGTCCTTGTCTTTGACCGGGGCGATCTTGATCAGGACCTGCTGAAAGCCGCGGTCCATGTTGATCCCGTGGTCGCCGTCGCCGATGGCCGCATCGAGTCCCGTCAGGTACTGCTTTTGCTCGGCGATCACGGCGGCGTAGCGCTCAATCCAGTCGACGAGCTGGGCCGTGGTGACCGCCATCCGGGTTTGTCTAGACTCCCCAGCGCAGAGCCGGGGTGTGGACCGGCGCATCCCAGAACTTGGTCGTCTCGGCGTCGAGCTTGAGCAACGTCACCGAGGTGCCCGCCATCTCCAATGAGGTGATGTAGGAGCCTACCAGCGACCGTGACACCTTGATCCCCTCCTTGGTGAGGTACTGGTGCACCGCATTGTAGACCACGTAGAGCTCGATCAGTGGCGTGCCGCCCATTCCGTTGACGAACGCCAGCACCTCATCGCCGCGCTTGAACGGCAGGTCCTTGACCACCGTGCTCGTCAGGATCTCTGCGATCTCATCTGCGGGCTTTAGCTTGGTCCGCTCCCTCCCGGGTTCGCCGTGGATGCCGATGCCCAGCTCCATCTCGTCGTCCGCGATCTCGAAGGTGACTTTTCCCGCCGCGGGAACGATGCAGGAGGTCAGAGCCATGCCCATGCTCCGCCCGTTCGCGTTGACTTTCTTGGCCAGCTCGGTGGCCTTCTGCAGGTCGTAGCCGGCCTCCGCTGCGCCGCCCACGATCTTCTCCAGGAGCACCGTGACGCCCACCCCACGGCGCCCCGCCGTGTACAGGCTGTCCTGCACCGCCACGTCATCGTTGGTGATGACCGCATTTACCTGGCTCCCCTCTCCCCGCGCCAGTTCGGCTGCCATCTCGAAGTTCATGATGTCGCCGGTGTAGTTCTTCACCACGTGAAGGACGCCGGCGCCGCCATCGACAGCTTTCGTCGCCCGGGCCATCTGGTCGGGTGTCGGTGAGGTGAAAACCGCGCCCGGACAGGCCGCGTCCAGCATGCCGCGGCCGACATAGCCGCCGTGCATCGGTTCGTGGCCGCTTCCCCCACCCGATACCAGGCCCACCTTGCCTTTCTTCGGTGCGTCCTTGCGGATGATCACGTTCGGGTCGTACTCCACCCGGATCAGGTCGGCGTGCGCCAGGGCCATCCCGGCCAGCGCGTCCTTGACTTCGCTCTCGGGTGTGTTGATCAGCTTCTTTAGCCGCGTCGTGACCGTCGCTTCTGCCATCTCTACCTCCTTATTACTTGCCTGCTGTCGGCGAAACCCGTCTGAAGAGAAACTTTCCTATGTACTTCCCCATCAGGAGGCCGAGTGCGATTGCCGCCAGGTTGATTCCGAGGTTCACAGGGTTGAAATGGGGCGCCAGCAGTGACACCACCACCGCCCCGATCGCCAATCCCGCGCCGCCGATCAGCAGCCACCGGTTCATTCGCCGCTCTTGTGGAGACTGGGTTCTCCGCGCCCGGGCGAGCGAGGGTGTGACCCCTCGCCCGCTCTGGGCCCATCCGAGCTGTCGCTTCAGACGCCGAGACAAATCACCTCTAAGCCCGTGCCCGCTCGGGTACCGCCCGTTCGACTGCGGTGTCCGGACCGACCGGTGCCGGCAGGTGCTGATGAATGATCGTGTCGTAGGCGAACGCACCGAGCGGCGCCCCGACAAGTGGCATCAGCGTCGTGATCCACACGTTGAAGTTCGGCCCCGGGATCGCGTTCGATCCGTATCCAATCAACAGCTCCCACAACCGCGGCCCGAAGTCACGGGCCGGGTTCAAGGAAGCCATCTCGATCGGGGCGAACAGCCCGACCAGTGCCGCCACCACGAAACCGATCGCGATTGGCGCCAGGTTGGCGGCCGACGGTACTCGGTCCTCGACGATGCCGAGGATACACATGACCAGGAGTGCCGTGATGATGATCTCGGTACCCGCGCCCCGCCACCAGGGATCCATGGTCAGGGCGTTCCCGGTGTGGCCAACCAGCAGTGGATGCGGCCAGTTGGCGGAGAAGATCAACCCCGTCTCGACGCCGTTCGAGCCGGCCCGATCGATGATCGGCTTGGCTGCCTGCTCGTGAGCGACGATGATGCCGTTCCAGACGAAGGAGACGGCGGCCGCGGCCGCGAACGCGCCGGCGACTTGCGAGACCACATAGCCTGGCACTTTCGACCATGGGAAACCGCGGCGCCAGGCCAGCGCCAGGGTCACGGCCGGGTTCAGATGGGCCCCGGAAACTGACCCCGCTACGTAGATGGCCAGGGTTACCGCGAATCCCCAGAAAAAGCCCGCGCCGAGGAGTCCTGGGTTGAAGGAGCCGCTGCCGGTTGGTCCGGCCACAGCCCATGCGTTGAAGCTATCGCCGAGGAAAACCAGAACGAATGTTCCCATTATCTCGGCAAAGTATTTCTTAGTCCAGCTTTCGGCTACTGCCATTGATACCCTCCTCCAATTGAATGATCGCGTGCGCTTTACCGCGTACCCCTTAGCTTCACCTCCTTTGCGAAGCAAATGAAAAAGCCCTCACCTGCACGCTCCAGTTGGAGCGCATAGGTCAGGACTTTTCCTTTCAGTGTCCCGCCAGTCGCTGTACCCATGTGTCTTAGCACAGGGATTGCACCCTGTCAACTGCGGAGTCCACCGGCTGGCCCGGGGAGACCGCTAGCTCGGTCGGAACTCTTTCCAGACCTCGGGACGTGAGCTACTCACCACCTCGGCACCAGCCGCGAGGACCTCTCGGACATGGTCCGGGGTGGTGACAAAACCGGTTCCCCAGATCGGGGCCGAGGTCACCTGGCGGATGGCGCCCACGACCTGACGCAGGGTCAGAGCCGGAGCCACCGCGATGGCGAGGGGCGCCGGCGAGGCCATGCTCTTGAGTCCGGTCTCCAGGCCGGTTGAATCGAGCGCATGGATCCGCTGGATGGTGCGCATCCTGAAGCGGCTCGCGTCCCTGAGCACGTGGGGTTTGACGGAGAGGACTCCGGAGAACCCCAGGTCGGTGGCGACAAAGGCGAGGGCTGCGCTGTCCGGTGCCAGACCCTCGACCCCGTCCAGGTTGACGAACACGGCGATCCCCCGCCGCGCGGCCCCGGCCAGCTGGCCGACCAGGGCCAGCAGGCTTCCCCGTTCGAGCAGGACCTGGCGATAGCCGAGGTCGAGCGCCTGTTGCAGCCCGGCGCCGTCCCGGACGGCGGGCAAAAGCTCGGCCGAAAGCCCGGGAGTCCTTACGGCCACAGGCTCAGGGTGCTGGTGGTCACCGCCCGGGCTCCCGCCTCGAGGGCGCCACGCATTTCCGCCGCCTGGGTGATGAAGCCTCCAACCAGAAGAGGGGCGGTGACGCGGGCGCGGAGCTCGCTTACAACTGCCGGAAAGATGACCCCGGGCAGGACCTCGATGATGTCTGGCCGGGCGCGCTCCAGGGCAGCCAGCGCAGACGGCAAGCCGAGGTCGTCATGGAGCAGGAGCCGCTGGACGGTGATCACCCGGTCGCTCTTGGCGGCGGCGACCAGGCTGCCGTGTGACGTGATGATGCCGTTGACCCCGATCTCGCGGGCCAGGAAGCTCACCCCCGCACGGTCCTTGCCCAGGCCCGCGATCAGGTCGATGTGCACGAACGCCATCTTGCCGCGCGCCTGCACCGCCCAGACGAGCGGACCCAGGTGGAAAGCAGGAGCCCGCACGAAGAAAACCGCCGGGACCTGGGAGGCGAGCGCGCGCGGGAGGTCCTCGGCGCGCCGGATCACCGCAGCCACCGGGACGCGGTCGAACGCCTCGCACAGGCGGGCGACCGACCGGTCGACGGACAGCGGTCGAACCGGTGTGGGGCTCTGGCGAAGCGCCAACGGCACCTCCTCGAAGTGCTCTCGATTCTACGTCGGCGTGCTTGCGGCCAGGCCAACTCCTCGCCTGCGCTTGACCGAAGGCGCTGCGCCGGGCAGACTACGCTAGGTAGGGGAGGGTGCGGCTATCATCGAACGACCGCTGACCATCACGAACAAGGTCGGCCTGCATGCGCGGCCGGCGGCGCTCTTCGTGCAGACCGCGGCCAGGTTCAAGGACACTCGAGTCGAGGTCCTCAAGGACGGGGTGGTCCGAGACGCCAAGAGCATTCTCAGTGTCCTCACCCTGGGGGTGAGCCAGGGCACCACCATCGTCGTGCGCGCCGACGGTCCTCAGGCCGACGCTGCCATCGCAGCGCTAAGCGACCTCGTGGATCGTGACTTCAACGAGTAGTCCCCCACGGCTGGTCCTGCATGGGATCGCCGCAGCGCCGGGACGAGTGGTGGCCCCGGTCTGGCGCTGGCCCGCCCGGTCGATCACAGGGGCTGTTCGGCTTGATGGGCCAGATGCTCCGATACGGATGCGTCAAGCGCTCGAGCAGGTGAAGGGCGCGTTGCTTGGCGCGTCCCAGGGATTGCAACGCGCTGGTGCAGCCGCGGAGGCCGGCATCCTGGAGGCGCAGGCGCTGATGCTCGAGGATCCTGCCGTGCTGGAGGCAGCCTTTGCGCTCCTCGGCCAGGGGGTGCCCGCCGATCGGGCGGTGGCGCAATCGCTCGAGCCGTTCGCCGAGATGTTGCGTGCCTCGGACGACCCGGTCTTCCGAGCTCGTGCTGCTGACGTGGACGACGTGGCGGCGCAGGTCGCCCGCGCCCTTCACGGTGTCGACGAGGTTCCGGCGGCGCCCGACCAGCCGTCCATCCTGGTTGCCGACGACCTGGCTCCCTCGCAGACAGCTCGGCTGGATCGCGACCGGGTTGTCGGTTTCGCAACCGAACAGGGGAGCGCGACCGCTCACACGGCCATCCTGGCGCGCGCGCTTGGGCTTCCCGCGGTGGTCGGAATTTCCGGCGTCCTCCAGGCCGTCAGTGAAGGGCAGCTGGTGCTACTGGACGGTGATCAGGGGACCCTGCTCCTGGATCCATCGTCAGACGCCATCGTCGAAGTTGCCCCTCCGCTTGGTCTGGCGGCGGACCCTGAGCCCGCGGTCACCCGCGACGGCCGGCGCCTGGAGATCGCCTGCAACGCCGCGGGCGTGGACGACGCGCGTCGGGCAGCGGCGGCCGGCGCTGACGGGATCGGGCTCCTGCGGAGCGAGTTTCTCTTCATGGACCGGGACACCCTGCCGAGCGAGATGGAGCAGGTAACCATGCTGGACCAGGTGGTCGCGGCTCTTGGCGGCCGCCCGGTCATACTGCGCACCCTCGATGTCGGCGCGGACAAACCACTGCCGGCGCTGCCCCAGCCCAGCGAGGCCAACCCAGCGCTCGGTGTGCGGGGTCTGCGATTGCACCTGATGCGCCGGCCGGACCTGCTGCGGGCTCAGCTGAGCGCGGCCGTCCGGGTCGCGGCGCGCCGGCCTTTGCGGGTCATGTTCCCCATGGTCTCGACGGTTGACGAGGTGCGGCAGGCTAAGGCGATGCTCGAGGAGGTCCAGCGTTCGATCGGGGTACCAGAGCAGGCGCGAATCGAGGTCGGGATCATGATCGAGGTTCCGGCCGCGGCCGTTGCCGCTGATCTGCTCGCACCGGAGGTCGACTTCTTCAGTCTTGGTACCAACGACCTTGCCCAGTATCTGTTTGCCGCCGACCGGACCAACCCCGAGCTGGCGCAGCTGGCCGATAGCCTTCAGCCCGCTCTGCTGCGCCTGATCGGGCAGGTCGTCAACGCGGCCCACCGCAGACGCCGCTGGGTCGGCGTCTGTGGAGAGATGGCCTCCGATCCCTGGGCACTTCCGATCCTGTTGGGGCTCGGGCTCGACGAGCTGAGCGTGCATCCGCCGGCCGTGGCTCGGATCAAGGCGCGGGTGCGTGGCCTGGACGCCGCTGTGTGTTCGCGGGTGGCGCGCGCCGCGCTCAAGCTCGAGAGCGCCACCGCTGTCCGCCGGCTGCTGGAACGGCGCGGGTTGAGCCCGGGTTAGCCTGGCCCGCCCGGCGCGAATCGCCGTGCTGGCCGGGGACGGTATCGGCCCGGAGGTAACCGATGCCGCTCGCCGGGTGCTCGACGCGGCCGGGCGTGCCGCCGGTCTGTCGCTCGAATATGTCGATGACCTGGTGGGGGGCGCCGCCATCGATGCCCACGGCACGGCCCTGCGCCCACAGACGCTGGATCTATGCCGTCGCTCGGACGCGGTTCTCTTCGGCGCGGTCGGCGGCCCGAGGTGGGATGACGCGGCCCCAGGCAGCACGGCGCGACCCGGGGCTGCCATCCTGGGACTGCGCAAGGGGCTCCGGCTGTATGCAAACCTGCGACCGGTCCGGGTCGATCCCGCCATGGCGCACCTGTCCGCCATCAAGCCGGAACGGGTCAGCGGCGTCGACCTGCTGGTGGTTCGCGAGCTGACCGGCGGTCTTTACTTCAGCCGGCCGAAACGTCGCTATCGAACGGTCCGCGGTGAAGCCGCCGTCGACACCATGCGTTACACGACGACCGAGATCGAGCGAGTGGCGATCCGCGCGTTCGAGCTGGCTCGGGGCCGGCGCCATCGCCTCTGCTCGGTCGATAAAGCCAACGTCCTGGAGTCGTCCAGGCTCTGGCGCGAGGTGGTGTCGAGCGTGGCGCCTCGATTTCCGGATGTCAGTTTGACGCACATGCTGGTCGACAGCTTCGCCATGGATTTGATTCGCCGGCCGGCGGCGTTCGACGTGGTCCTGACGGAGAACCTGTTTGGCGACATCCTGACCGACGAGGCGTCGATGCTGGTCGGATCGCTAGGAATGCTGCCATCGGCAAGTCTGGGCGCGGGCCGCCGCGGATTGTATGAGCCGATCCACGGATCGGCCCCCGACCTCGCCGCTCGCGGCGTGGCCAATCCGATCGGCGCCATCCTGAGCGCAGCCCTCCTCCTGCGCTTCACGCTGAGAAGCGAGAATGCCGCCAGCTCGATCGAGCGGGCCGTGACCGCGGCGCTGGTGGCCGGGCTTCGAACCGCGGACATCGCGGCCGCGGGGGAGCCCGTGGTGGGCACCGAGACCATGACGTCGGCCATCCTCGACGGCCTCCGTTAGCCTGGTTCGCTGTCTCTGCTAGCGTGCTCCGAATGGCGGCGGCCTTTCGGATCGGACTGATCGGTCTCGGACACGTCGGCAGCGCGTTCGCTGCCCGGTTGAAACAGGACGCGGGCCGGATCGCCCAGGCCGCCGGCCGGCCGATCGTTCTCGAATCGGTGGCCGTGGCTCGGGCCACCGGGAGAACCGCGCCCGCCCCGCTCGAAGACGCCGGGGCCCTGGTCCGGCGCCCGGGCCTGGACGCGGTGGTCGAGCTCATGGGCGGGATGGAGCCTGCCCATACCTACTTATATGAGGCGCTCCAGGCGGGCAAGCAGGTCATCACCGCCAACAAGCAGGTGGTCGCCTCGAGTGGACCGGATCTAGCCCGGCTCGGTCCGCTTCGGTTCGAGGCGGCCGTCGCCAGCGCCATCCCGGTCGTGGAGGTGCTGGCGGCCACGCTCGCGTCCGACCGGATCGCCTCGGTTACCGGAATACTGAACGGCACCACGAACGTGATTCTGGAGGCGATGGCTGGGGGCGGCTCATACGCCGTTGCCCTGGCCGACGCCCAGGCGCGAGGTTATGCCGAGGCGGACCCGAGCGCGGATGTCGAGGGCCACGACCCGGCGGCCAAGCTGACCATCCTGGCCATGCTCGCCTTTGGCAAGCGGATCGACCCTGACCGGGTCGAGCGCCGGGGGATAGGCGAACTCGACGGCGCCCAGCTCAGGGACGCGCGCGAGCGGGGCGCCGCCATCAAGCTGGTTGCCAGCGCGCGAGACGGTGAAGGTGACCAGGTGCTTGCCGACGTCCGCCCGCGGCTGGTCCCACTCGCCGACCCCCTGGCCCGGGTGGCAGGGCCGGCCAACGGGATTGCGATCGCTGCCGGATACGCAGGTCACCTCTATCTCGAGGGCCCGGGCGCCGGACCCGACGCGGCTGCCAGCGCTGTGCTCGCGGACGTGATCCGGTCCGCCCGCGAGGTCCCGGCCTTCGGTGGTCTGCGGCTGGCTGCGCTGGCCGGCGCGCCGGCGGTAAGCATCGTGCCTCTCGGTTCCGCAAGTCCGTATCCTGCTGCGTCATGAGGGATCGGGTCGGGTGACAGTCTCGCTGACCCTGGACGAGGTCCGCGAGCGAGCGCGGCGGGCGCCCATGGTCCCCATCTTTCGCGACATGCTGTCCGACGCGCTGACGCCGGTGACCGCGTACGCGGCAATCGCCGGGGATGGCCCCGCCTTCTTGCTCGAGAGCGTCGAGGGTGGGGAGCGACTCGGGCGTTACTCGTTCGTCGGCGCGGATCCGATGGCGATAGTGACGGTCGCCGAGGGCAGGGCCCGGGTCAGCGACGCCGCGGGTGAGCGGGACCTGCCGGGCGCCGATCCTCTTAACGCGTTGAATGGCTACCTGGAGGCTTTCAGGGCGGAGCCCGCCGAAGGCCTCCCCGAGCGCTTCTGTGGGGGCGCCGTCGGGTATCTCGCCTACGAAGCCGCCCGTTACCTGGAACGGCTTCCGCTTCCGCAGGTCGACCCGCTCCAGGTTCCGGATGCGATCTTCCTGCTGGCCGACACACTGGCTTGCTTCGACCACGTCCGCCACCGGCTCAAGCTGGTCAGCCATGTCCACACCCAGCGGGGACCGATCGAGCAAGAGTACGCGCAGGCGGTAGACAGGATCGACAGCCTGGCGCGCCGGCTGAGCCAGCCGGTCCGGTTACGCCCGATGGAGCCACCGGCTGCCGTTCCCGGCCTCGAACCACAGGGCCGAATGTCGCAGGCGGCATTCTTCAGCGCGGTCGAGCGGGCCAAGGCCTACATCCTGGCCGGCGACGTCTACCAGGTGCTTCGGGCCCTCAACCCCTCGCCCTACATGTATTACCTTCAGCTTCCAGGGGTGACGGTGGTCGGCACCTCGCCCGAGATCCTGGTGACGGTCGAAGGACGGCAACTTCGCTACCGGCCGATAGCCGGGACACGGCGTCGGGGGCGCGACCAGGCTGCCGATCTCCGGATGGAGCAGGAGCTTCGGGGAAGCGAGAAGGAGCGCGCCGAGCACGTGATGCTGGTGGACCTCGGTCGCAACGACCTGGGGCGCGTCTGCGTGACCGGCAGCGTCAAAGTGACCGAGCTGATGACCGTCGAGCGCTATTCCCACGTGATGCATCTGGTATCCAACATCACTGGAACCCTGCGTCCGGAGTGCACCTCTATGGATGCTCTCCGTGCCTGCTTTCCCGCCGGCACCGTCACCGGCGCGCCCAAGATT
>VBDY01000018.1 GCA_005882775.1 Chloroflexota bacterium
ACCAGTCCGCGCCCGGCATCGGGCTCGGTTCCAGCCAACCGGCAAGCGCCTTCCGCTCCCCCTGGCAGATCAGGCCGGCCTCGGTCGAGCCGAACACCCGTTCCGCCCGATTGTATGCCTCGATCGCGGCTTCCCACCGTCCCTCGGCACGGTGACGGCGAGCGCTGCCCAGCATCAGCCAAGGGTCCTGCCGGAGGAGGGCGGGCGGTAGGGCGTCGATCCAGGTGCCGGGTCCCTCGAGCAGCTCACCACCCTGGTTGCGCAGCACCCGATCGACCGCTTCCCAGTCCTCTCCGCGCGAAAAAGCCTGGACGGCTTCCGCAAAGGCGCCATGCTCCTCGAGCAGCATGCCGGCTCGGCGGTACGAGGCCCGTGTCTGGAGTTCGCCAAGTTCCTCGAGGAGCACCTGCTCGAGGTGTGAGCGCAAGACCTCGTGATAGCGGTACCCGCCCCGGTCGTCCGTCGCGTAGGTAAAGATCTGGAGCGATCGCAGAGCGCGCCACTCAGGCGGCCCAGCACGCATGTGCTCACCAGGAACCTGCGCAGTTCCACAGGCAGCTGTTCGAGGACGTTGCGGGTCAGGTACTCGCGGGTGAGGCGGGAGCGAGACCCCACCGCGCTCAGGATCCGGCGGCGCTCCTGGGCGGGCTTGCCCCGGGTCGCCAGATGGAAGAGCTGCAAACCGGCCGCCCAACCCTCGGTGCGGCGGGCCAGCTCCGCCAGCTCCTCGGGCGGGAGCGGCTCCTGGTAGAAATCACGGAAAAGGCGCTCAACTTCCCAGGACCGGAAGCGCAGGTCCTCGCTGCCGATCTCCAGGAGCGCCCCCGAGACCCGTAGCCGCGAGAGGTTGAAGCCCGGGACTGCCCTGGAGCCGACCAGGAATGTGACGGTTGGTGGCGCATAGTCGATCAATCGCTCCAGGAGGAGTTCGGCCGGGCTGTCCTCGAGGGCGTGCAAGTCGTCGATCACAAGCAGGGCTCGCTGGCCCGGCCAGGCCTCCAGTGATCGGGCCGCATCTTCGACAGAGCGCCAGCCACCCGGCAGCTCACCGAGGGCTGCGCGAAAAGCGGTCTCCAGGTGGCTCAAGAGTACGGTCGCCTTGCTGTCCCAGGTTTCGGCCCTGTACCAGGCAACCGGTACGCCGGCTGAAGCTGCGAATCTTGCCAGCAGGGTACTCTTGCCAGATCCTGCCGGAGCGATCACCAGGCCAAGCCGATGTTTCCAGATGTTGGCCAGAAGGGCGTCGATTCGTTCGCGGGCAAGGGACTGCAGGTGCGGAATATGCACCTTTGCCGAGACAACCGGCATGGACCCATCCCCTGCCACTCAGCCTCCTCGTGTGCTGAATCATGCCGGGGGTATCAAGGGCCGTGATCGCACGGCGATCAAGGCCTTCCCCTACACGTTGTTTGTCCTGCTCTTTACTTTGCGTCGCCGCGAATCGGTACTTCGCCACACTAGCGCGGTTTTTCAAGATGTCAACAAGGTCTTTTGCGAAAGTGACGAACAACACGGGGCTGAGGTGATGCAAAGCACCGATCTGCGCCCTGCCCGGGCCGAACGGACGTGCGCTATAGCCCGAGGATCGACGGCAGGGGCAGGATCGAAGGGAGTGGCAGGATCGAGGGCAGTGGCAGGATCGGGGCCGGTGTAGGCGACGGGCTCGGGGTCGGCACCGGCAGGCTGGGCGTGGGTGTGGGCGTGGGCAGCGGCACCACCGGGGTGGGTGTTGGCGACGGCGAGATTGGGGTTGGCGTGGGAATCGGCAGGATTGGGGTTGGCGTGGGGATCGGCAGGATTGGGGTTGGCGTGGGGATCGGCACGACTGGGGTTGGCGTCGGGATCGGAAGGATCGGTGTGGGCGTGACTGTAGGCAGCACCGAAGGGGTCCCGCTCGATGGCTGCGAGGTGGGCCCACCGGCGGGTGTCTCTGGACCCGCCGCCGGCGCGGTCGGGTAGACCAGGGCGTCATGGAGTGCGTCCTGGACGACCCGCGGCGAGAGAGGCGCAATGCTTCGCGTCGGATCCGCCGAATAGTCAGCCAGGCTCAAGCCATGCGCGCTGGTTGGCAACACGAGCAAACCAGGGACCAAGGAGGCCACTACGGCAGCCAGGCCAAAGATCAACGCCAGGGCCGGAATGGCGATCGACCACCGCAGCCAGCGCGCGATTCGCATCAGGAGGCCTCCAGATAGCGGCCGATGCCTCCCGGGTGGGCCGGAAGCCAGCGGCCCATCGCCCGCAGCATCCGCGCGATGGCATCGGCCCGCGAGACGAAGGCGTCGACAACCGCGGGATCGAACTGTTTTCCCTTCTGATCCACGATAGTGCCCACAGCCTCCTCCAGGGAGAGGCCGCTGCGATACGGCCGGTCGGACGTGAGCGCATCGAACGTGTCGGCAACGCTCAGGATCCGGACGCTCAGCGGAATCGCGCTGGCGGCCAGCGCGTCAGGATAGCCACTCCCATCCCAGCGTTCGTGGTGATGCCGGATGCCCGGCAGGCTGGGCTCGAGGAAATGCAGGTCCCGAAGCATTTCGTAGCCGATCATCGGGTGCTCCCGCATCTCCCCGGCCTCCTGTTCGTTCAGCGGCCCCGGCTTGCGCAGCACGCGATCCTCGACGCCAATCTTGCCGATGTCATGCAGCAGCGCCCCCCGTCGGAGCGCTTCACGCTCGTTGGCACCCAGCCCCATCCGATCGGCGATCTCCAGGCTGATCGCAGCCACCCGGGACGAGTGCCCGAAGGTCGAGGGATCCCGGGCATCGATCGCCCGGGCGAGTGCTTCCATGCTCGCGAAATAAGTGTCCTGCAGGGTCTTTGTCTTGTCCTCAAGGCTGGCCGTCATCTCGTTGAAGGTCGTCGCCAGGTAGCCGATCTCGTCGCGGCCCGCGACGGGTGCCCGGTGGCCCAACTTTCCAGCGGATACGATCCGCATCGAGCGGACCAGGTCTTCGAGTGGCCGCGTGATGTGGGCTGCCAGTCCGCCACCCACCAGCAAGGTCATCAGAGCGGCGGCGACAAAGACGATGACCAGCAGTAGCCGGACCTGGCCAACCGCGACCTCGAGCTGGTCGGCGTTCAGGACCACCGCGACGTAGCCGAGCTGCTGGCCGCGCATCGTCCAGTCACTGAATAGCTCGCCATAGGCGTGGCCGGCGAGGGGCTCCTCGACTCGCACGGGATGATCGCTCGACACACTCGCCCGCAACGACGCCGGCAGGCTGGGAACGGCCACCGACGATGCCGCCAGGGCGGCGCCGGCCCGGTCGTAAAACACCGCGTTCGGGATGCCTGCCGCGACCTCGGCGATCGGTTCTCCGACGAGCACGCCGCCGACCGAGCGCTGGTCGTCACCCCGAACCGGGCCTGCCCAGAAGATAACCGGCCGCGATCCCTCAACCGCCACAAACACATACCGGTCGCCCCTGGCGTCGCTGCGTCCCGCGATCGCGTCCTGGACCGCGGGCCCATCGAAGCGAGAGCTGGTCGGCGGAACCACCACCGGACCCGTCGACCGGCCGTCGATCGCCAGGAGCACCTGCCCACTTTTGTCGAGAACGCGTATCAGCAGCTGGGTCGGTTCGGCGTTGGCGACCAGTGGAACGAGGAGAGTCGTCAGGGCTGCCCGATCGCGGGCGGCCAGCGCGGTAGACACACCGAGGGTATCGGTCGCGGCCCGCAGCTCCGCCAGGCGGTCAGCCTCCAGGATGGCCAGGTGGTCATTCTCCAGGAGGCCGGTACGGTAGAGGCCGCTGTCGAACTCGCTCACCGCGGCGTTGGTGAGTCGGGCGGTGGCTACACCTGTGCCGATCACTCCCACAAAGACGAGCAGGACGACAAATGGCACGACGATCTTGTACCGAATGGGAATGCGCACGGGTCCTCGCTTCTGATGATGCGAAGACCGCATTGCGAAGTCCGTTACTGCAGTCCCCGCTAAGGCAGGATCCGACTTCTGGACAGGGCGGCATCCGCCATTTGTCCTACGCTCGGTGGTCCGGTTGCGCCCCCGGCAGGATTCGAACCTGCGACCTATTGCTTAGAAGGCAACCGCTCTGGTCCACTGAGCTACGGGGGCGGCTCGGCCGGATTATAGGATGGCCCGCCAAATGGACCATGAACTGCCCATCTCCTGGCCTACGGGCTTGTAAGGCCTGGACCGTAGCGTGGTGCCGTGCGCACGAGGAAGGCGGGCCAGGCGCTGGTTGAGTATGTAGTGCTGCTGGCGCTGGCTTCGGTGATCGGAGTGGTGGTCGTCGGTGTCGCCGGCCAGCAGCTCACCGACGCCTTCGATCGAGTCACAGCCGCCGTGGCGAATCCCATGGATCTTCTGGCGACTCCCACCCCAACGCCGACAGCCTCGCTGGCGCCGCCCCCACCAGCCGATTCGCCGGCGGCCCCTACCGGAACCGAGCCGCCGATGAGCCCGACTTCCCCAGCGCAACCGGTAGCCACGTCGTCCCCGGCCGCTGAGCCAGCCCCCACGCCGGCACCAGCTCCGACCCCCAATCCGGACGTCGAGCGCCACGGACATCACGACGGCTGATCCCCGAGTCCCGGTTACTCGCGAATAGGCTGAACCGTAGCTCTCGCCGCAAGCCAGCCGGGGGCCTCGAGAAGGATTGCAGCCAGGATGATCAATGATCCGCCGAGGTATTGGATCGGCCGGGCGAGCTCACCCAGGATGACTACGGCAAGCAGGACCGTGGTCGCCGGTTCGAAAGTGCTCAGGATGGCGGCTCGGGAGGGCCCGATCAGAGGCATGCCGATGACAAATGTGAGCACCGGAAAGACTGTGGCCATCAGGACAAAGCCGGCCAGCAACCAGAGGGTGGCGCCATCCGCCCGCAATCCAAGCTGGCCGGTCGCCCCCGCATAGGCGGCCCAGACGGCCGCGGCAGCGGTCATGATGGTGGCGCTCGCGGCGATCGGAGGAACCCCAGGCAGGACCCGGCTGGCGTAGAGGATGTAGGAGGAGTAGAAGCCGGCAGACATCAGTCCCAGGACAAGGCCCAGAGCGGGTACCGACTGTAGCTGCGCCTGGACGACGAGAACCGTGCCGATGAGGGCGACGGCCAGAGCGATCAGCTTTCCCGTCGAGAGTGACTCGTGAAACAGGAGAGCGGCCAGCAGCGTGACCACGGCTGGAAACGTGTAGAGGAGCAGGGAGGTGGTCGACGCCGGGATCAACCGAAGGGCACCGAAGTAGCTGGCCGACTGACCCACATACCCGGCCGCTCCCATCGCGACCAGCGGCAGCCACCGGCCCCGTGGGGGCAGAGCAGGCGCGCGCAAGGCAACCAGCACCCAGAAAACCAGGGCAGCCAGGATAAAGCGGTAGCTCAGGAGGGTCGGCAGCGCGATCCCATGGCTGTAGGCGAGCTTGCCGAAGATGGCCAGCGTGCCGTAGCTGCACGCCGAGGCGACGACCAGGCCGACACCGAGCAAGCTTCGCCGATTGGACTGCCTTTGCACGGGTTCCATGCTACGGACTGACTGGCCAGGCGCAGGCAAAAAAAGAGGAGCGCCACATGGCGCTCCTCCAATCGGGTGAGTCAGGTCTTCAGACGCGAGCCGCGGTCGAGGTAAGTCCCTCGCAGCAGTAGGAGCCATCGGGCGTCATCTCCTGAAGGGTTAGCGGCAGGGCGGTCGTCAGCTGGCGACCGTGATCCTTGAAGCCGAAACCGCAGAGCTGCGCGTCCTGACCCAGGCCATTGCCGAAGGTCGTCCAGGTGGCCGTCCAGGTGCTACCGGCCGAAGAGGTGCTCGCCGACCAGCCCAGCGGGCTGGTGAGCCCTTGCGGCTGGCGCGGCAGACCACCGAGGCTGATCTGCACCAGCTGGGTGGCTCCGGAGTCAACCACGTTATTGGTCACACACAGGGCGTAGCTGCCCTTGCTGTGGGAATAAGTGCCGGCGGGGGTCGCTGCGTTTACGGCAACAGTGCTCACAAAGATTCCGGCGGCGGCGGCCGTGACGATCAGTAGCTTGCGCATGTTTCCTTCCTTTCCTTTATCCGAGGTCGTCACGACATAGTCTGCGGCCCGCATGTGACAACGGCCACCTGGACCCCGTCACAGGTCTCGCTCGGTCGTATCGCCAAGCCGCACAGCTTGCGACATGCGTTGCAGGCGCGCTGCATTCGTAATGGACGGCGTAATCAGCGGCTCGCGGTCGAGCTACTGGACGATGACCGGGGAATAGGCGAGGGCGAGGGGGTTATAGGCCTCGTTGATGGCGCCGCTTCCCTGGAAGTGGATGAAGTAGTTCAGGATCTGGCCATAACCCTTTCCACCCGACCCGCCGCCCAGGTAGCTGTTGTCCTGGGGGGCAAAGAGGGCGCCGACGATGCTCGTGTTGGAACCACCGGTCACGTTGATAACTGTGCTTCCATTGCCCGTCTTCGCCATACAGGCGGCAGTCGACGCGAAGTTCGCACCGCAGTAGCCAAGGAATGCCGCAGACAGCCCCGCCGTCAGGGTGTAGTTATTCGAGGTCCCCTGGGAGTGGTGTGGATTTACGTACATGGCCACGTTGTGGTACATGCTGGACGAGCTGATGTAGAGGGTGGAGGACCCCTGGACGCTCAGGGTGTTGAGCCCGCCCGTGTTCGGCGTCGTGCTCTGGTCGCAGTAGTAGTTGCCGCTGGCCGTGGGATATTGTTTCTCGGTGCAGGCGGCGTCGGTCCCCGACGGCCAGAAGACGAGGAGGACTCCCCAGTCGTTGTTGGCCGGGCATGGGTAGGCGGCTGGCGCACCGGGCGTCGCGATCCCCGCGTAGGTGAGTGCCGCCCCGCAGATCGACCGGTTGGTCTTCACGCAGCCGCCCGGGATGACCCCGCCATAGCACTCGCCCGTGGCCACCGTCCCACCGCTATGAATATTCAGACCCGAGCTGGCGACCGAACCCTCGAAGTAATAGACGCCGGGTTGCAGGTAGAGGGTGGCCCCGCTCGTCACGTCTACCACGCTGTACCGAGGTCCGATCGGGCCACCAGGTATCGAGCTACGCGTCGGCTGGAGCATCTGGGTCCCCGCGACTGCGATCGAGGCCTCCGGAACTGACCAGACTCCGCTGCAGTTCGCCGTGGTGCTGGTCAGGCAGGGGTCCTCTGGAAGGTGCATGTTCGGCGGGACGACCGGGCGGACCAGCGACTGCATGGACGACGCCAGACCCGGGCAGCCGGCCCGGTCGGAGTTCGACCCCGCCGTGATCGGCGAGCTCCCAGAGATGGCCCGCAGCGTCCAGATGTCGCCTCCGTACTGACCGCCAGGGCAGGTGAAGGTGACGGAGCCCCCGCCAGCGGTGGGCAGGCTGACGCTGCCGTTGGTCCCGATCCGTTTGGTGGCCGATAGGCCACCACCGCCGTTCTCATTAATAGCGTTGGGGTCGTTCCATTTGAAAGTGAAGATCGCGTAGGGAATCGCATAGTTGCGGGCGGTGGCCTGCACGTGAACGTCGATGCTGGGGGCGATCGAGCCGGCGATCAGGATCGGCAGCTTGTGTACCAGGTCGACCTTCATGAAGGCCTCGGGCTCGGTCGTTCCGCCGTAGGTCAGCGGAGTCGTGATGTTCAGCTTGTAGTTGCCCGTCGAGTCCAGCCAGTTGACGCAGCAAGGGCTGGCCGCGTTGCTGGCGTTGAAGGGTCCGGGTCCGGGGGCAGCGGAGGCAGAGTAGCATGCCTCGCGGCTGCACTCCTGGCCCAGCAAGCGGTGTCCCAGACCACCGTAATTGCTCGAAAAGCTGATCCCGAGGGATTGCTCGAGGGAATACACGGCATCGTCCATCGCGTTCGCCTGGGATTGGGAGTCGGTGCCTGGACCGAGGTCGTTTGCGCCGGTAAGGGCGGCGCCGTCGACCCCGTTCTGCAGGTTGCGCTGGTCCATGAGCGCCCGGCCGCCGTCGATTGCCAGACCGGCCACCCCGAAGAGGGCAACAGCCGCGATGGCAAAGATCACGAGCACCTGACCCTGGAG
>VBDY01000019.1 GCA_005882775.1 Chloroflexota bacterium
GCACCGACAGGGTGTTGGCGCCGGCGTCCTTGTAGGCATCAATCGAGCGCTCGGGCTGCTCGATCATCAGGTGGACGTCGAAGGGCAGCTTAGAGTAGCGGCGGCAGTGCTTGACCACCACCGGACCGATCGTGAGAGGCGGTACAAAGTGCCCGTCCATGACGTCGAAGTGGATCCAGTCGGCGCCCGCCTCTTCCAGTGCGGCCACCTCCTCACCCAGCCGGCTGAAATCGGCGGATAACAGGGACGGCGCGACGACGACGGGCGTACCGGCCGCCTTAGGAGGGCGAGACGGACGGCACCGCCACCGTCACCGTGCTGTTGAAATCGTGCAGGTTCACGCTGATGTGGCCAACCAGGTGAATGGTGGCATTTGCCGGAATCCCCGGGATCGGGGTCGCGCCGGCGGGCATGGCCGCGGCCAGGATAGCGCCCAGGTCGAGGTTGGCATCGATGTCCTCCTTGACCTGGCGCAGCAGGTGATCTCCCTTCCCGATCCAGACCTCGATGTGGAAGGTGCCCTTGTCCACCATGTTCTTGATCACAGCCTGCATCTGGGCGCTCAGGCCACTCGATCCCATCTGCGCCTCAAGCTTGGTTTTGTCGGGGACGATCTCGTAGTGGTGGACGTCGGTGCCGTTGAGCTTGGTGTCGCCCAGGTCCTTGACCGATTGGACGGATTTCAGGAGGTCGGTCGTCGAGATCGGGTCTAGCTGGTTGCTGAACTGGCCCAGCCCGCTGGTTCCCTGGGCGAGCGTCCAGTTGCCGGTGGTCGGGTCCTTGATATAAAACTTGCCGCCGGCGACCACGCTGTCCACCGTCACCGTGACCCCGCCGACTTTCGCCTGGAAATTCATGGCCGCCTTGTCGGGTAGCTGCATCTGCCCCTTACCGGAGACGTCGACGGTGATGTTGGACAGTCCGCCCCCTTGCGCACCCAGGCTCTGGGCGAGCGCGGGAGGAAACGTCTCCACGATGTTCGCTGCCATGTCGAATTTCGCCGTCTTCACGTCGCTGGACATCTTCTGGCTCGCGGTGAGGACAACCTGCTGGGGTGTCTCCACCACGGCGACCGAGCCACAGGCAGCCAGCACGAGCGTGGTGCAGAAGGCGGCAACAATGCGTTTCACGAGTTAGCTCTGAGTATAGAGAGCGTCAACACAGCCGGGCAGGTCGCCCAGGCTCACGATGGTGCGGGTGGGCGCGACGCCGGGGTCGGGAGGCTGAGAGGAATGGCGTAGCCAGATCCCGGGTATGCCGGCGTTCAGTGCGCCTGCGATATCGGTGTCGAGGCGGTCGCCGACCATGCAGGTGCGGGCCAGTGCCACACCCAGCCGCCGAGCCCCTTCCACGTAGATGGCCGGATCCGGTTTGGCCCGGCCGAAGTCCCGCGATGTGACCAGGGCGTCGATCAGGCGCAGCATGCCGGCCCGCTCCAGCACGGCGGCCAGCTCGGCATCGCCCGAACCCACCGTGTTGGAAATGATCCCCAGCCGAAACCGCGGCTTGAGCTCGGTCAGCACCTCGACCGCGTGGGGCAGAGGGACGACTGCCATCTCCCAGAGATGCTTGTCCGGCTCCTCCGCGATCAGCGTGTTGCCGAAGTCGAAGAAGATCCCCTTAAGGGGTTTTCGCGTCATGCGGGGCTGGCGGCGAGCTCGCGGGCCCGGAGCTGTCCGCAGGCCGCATCGATGTCGAGACCGCGCGTAGCCCGCACCGTCGTAGAAATCCCCGCCTCCTGCAGAGTCGTGGCAAAGGCCCGGATCCGGGCCCGGGTGGGCGGGGCCATCGAGCTCCCCTCGATCGGATTCATGGGAATCAGGTTGACGTGGCTACGCGGATGTCGAACCACCCGGGCCAGCTGGCGCGCCTGGGCCAGGCTGTCGTTGACGCCCTCCAGCAGGACATACTCGTAGCTCGTCCGGCGGCCGGTGCGGTCTGCATGCGCCCGGGCGGCCGCGACCACGGCGGCGATCGGGTATTTCTTGTTCACTGGAATCATGCTGCCCCGCAGGTCGTCGTCCGGGGCGTGGAGTGAGATGGCCAGGTTGACCGGCAGTTCCTCTGAAGCGAGCCGCTCGATGAACGGCACCAGCCCGATGGTTGAGATCGTGACGCGGCGCGGGCTGAAGTTGAGTGTGTCCGGCCGTGCCCACCGTCGAATCGCAGCCACCACGGCGTGGTAGTTATTCAGCGGTTCACCCATGCCCATGAAGACGACGTTGGTGAGCGTCCGGTCGATCGCAGCCAGCTCGCGTCGGGCATGCAGGAACTGGTCGACGATCTCGGCCTCCGACAGGTTCCGGTCGAAACCCGACTGGCCGGTGGCGCAGAAGCTGCATCCGATCGGACAGCCGACCTGCGAGCTGACGCAGATGGTGGTCCGTTCTCGGGAGCGTGAGCTCGCCTCGTACCGCATCACCACGGTCTCGATGGTGCGGGCGTCCTGGAGCTTGAAGAGGTGCTTGATGGTCATGCCGCCGTCCGCCTCCCGGCGCCGGTGGGAGGCGACGCTGCTGTAAGCGAAGGCCTGGTCCAGCGCCTGGCGAGCCGCCGGCGGCAGGGTGCGCATGGCCTCGAAGGAGCCGACCGGCTTGGTCCAGAACCAGTCGAGGGCCTGGCGAGCCCGGTACGATGCCTGCCCGCCGGCGATCAGCCGCTCGGAGACTTCCTCTGGTTCCGCGGTCGAAAACGGCGCCCGGTCAGTCGTTGCGCCGGCTACCCAACACCAGGGAGGCGTAGTACACGAGGGTCAGGATGGCGCCAAACAGTGCCACCCAGTAGGTGAATGCGGCGGCCCGGAGCATCCGGCGCGCACCCTCCTGCTCCTCGGGAAAGATGACGCCGTTCTCGGCGAGCAGGCCGAGGGCGCGGTGGCTGGCGTTCATCTCGACTGGCGTGGTGAGCAGCTGGAAGGCGACCACAGCGGCAAACAGTACAAGGCCAAACAGGGCGACGTAGTACCCGAAGGCCGAGCGGGTGAAAAGCGAGAGGATCAGGCCCAGCATCACGATCATCGGACCCGCCTGGGAGCCGATGTTGGCAACCGGAACCAGGCCCGACCGCATCCGCATGGCAATGTACCCCTGGCGGTCCTGCTGGGCATGCCCGATCTCGTGCGCGACCACGGCTTCGGCGGCCACCGAGGTGCTGGTGGCAACGCTACGAGACAGGTTCAGCGTCTTGGTCCGGGGGTCGTAGTTGTCCGTGAGCTCGCCGTCGATCACCTGGACGCTCACATCGTTGAGACCGGCCCCGTTCAGGATCCGGCGGGCAACGTCGGCGCCCGTCATCCCGCTCGAGTTGCGCACCTGCGAGAAGCGCGCATACGTCCGCTTCACCCAGCTGCTTGCCAGGAAGCTGAGCGCCATGATCGGCAGCGCAACGTAAAGCAGGTATCCCCATCCGAAAAACATCTTTTGTGACTCCTTTTGACCGTCTGAGTGGATTCTACCCAGCCGCCAGAGGCGTCAAGCTAACACGCCAGGTCACGGAGCGTGAAAGGTTCCAACACGCCCCGCCGTTTCATACGTAAGGCCAGCCGGCCTGGGAAAGACGGTGGAAGAGCAACACCTGACCATGACCGACGTTTTCAGCCTCTTCGGGAGGCATGCGGAGGACACCCGCTGGGTGGCTGCCGCCGATTCACAGGAATACCTGGCGGTCGTCCTCTACCTGGTCCAGCGGAACGAGCACTAGGCCTGTTGCACACGCGTGGATTGTGATACGGTAGATATCATCTAAAGGGTCGGCCTGGTATCAAATGTCTGAGAAGCTGACGCTGAGCGAGCTGTTCGCCCTCTTCGGGCGGACGACGGACGACACCCGCTGGGTGGGATCGGCCGATTCCGAGGAATACCTGGCGGTCGTCACCTATCTCGTCCAGCGGTCAGCCCACCGCTAACCTCCTCCAAGAACGCCTCTATTGCGCGCGTTACGCCGCGCGCTTTGGGCCGGCGGGCACGCCTCGGGCCTGAATCGGCCCTCGGCTCCGGTTACGAACCGGGAACAGTGACGCGACGGTGCGTCTGAAAATGAAGGGCTCGCACGTTATAGCTCCATACTCGGGCTGCGGGCGTTCGCGAGCCCGGGCAGGAGTCAACCCTCATGATCAATACACTGCTCGCCAAACTGCGGTCCCTCACCGGGCGAAGCCTGGATGATCGCGGCCAGGCGCTGATCGAATACGCCTTGATCCTCTGCCTGGTGACCATCGTGATCCTGGTCACCCTGATCGTGCTCGGCAACCAGGTGCGGAACACCTACTGCAACATCGCCGGCGCTGTAGTCAACGCGTAGTCGTCGATTCGACGACCGCCGGATTCCCGAGCACCGTCGACCCGGGCGCCACGTCTGAGGCGACCACGGCCGCCCAGCGGACGACGGCTCCATCCCCGACAGTTACTCCCTTGAGCACGGTTGCCTTTGCCTGCACCCAGGCATTCCGGCAGATCCGGATCGGGCGCCGGCTCGGCTCCGCGCCAGTCATCCGGCGCTCGGGCCCGATCGCGTGGAAGTCCGTGTCGACAAGCAGGCACGGCCCCAGGACGGCGCCCTCTTCGATCACGATCTGACTGGCAGCCATCACTCCCGCCCCGTCGATGGTTACCCGGTCTCCGACTGTAATGCTGGCTCCCTCGGAGAAGGTGAGAAGCGCGGTCTTGCCCGACGTGTTGGAAACCCGCACGTCCCGGCCGAAGCTCACCCGACCGGCGCCCCGGATCCGCAGGCGCCAGGGTCCCCTAAACCCCGGGCCGAACAGGACACGCGGGTAGCGCCGGCGCAGGTACCAGGTTGCAAGGTTCACTACTGGCCCCTAAGACTTGGAAGGCTTGTTCTGCCCGGGAAGGGATTTGAACCCTTACAAGCTTGCGCTCACAGCCCCCTCAAAGCTGCGTGTCTACCAGTTCCACCACCCGGGCGGGCGACCAACATTGTAGCGCCAGGTCCTCCGAGTAACAGCACCGGCGCACCCGCCGAATGGGTACCGAAAAGGGGCATTCGGACCGATACCGGCGAGGGGCGGGCGACCGTAGGATCGGGATGCGGGCCGCGAGAGGCACCGCTCGCGACCCTCGACTGTGGGGGAGAGCCTGCTCCTCTCCCCCACTCTATTTGCGCGGGAAACGCGCGTGTAACAGAAGCCGTAATCCGGGCTGCTTAAGGTTGGGAGTGCTGTCGCGGATGCCACATCCGGCGGGTGTGACCCCAGCGCGACAAGCGTCATTACATCGTAAGAAGGAATCGTAAGGAAATGCGAGACGCCAGTCATATACCTCTGCCGGATCACCAAACGGACTCGCCGGAGCAGCAGGTCCAAATCCACGGAGGCCGGTCCGCCGCTCGCAGAGCGATCGCGGCGGGAAGAGAGGGGTCGGACATCGTCAATCGGTACCGGATCCTCATCGTCGACGACGACGCGATGGCGCGCGAGATCCTCAAGCGCATCCTCGAGCATGCCGGCTACGAGGTGATGACCGCCGGCAGCGGGCCGGAAGCGCTGCGCAAACTGCACGAGGGGATCCCGCACCTGGTGGTCGTCGACCTCATGATGCCCGAGATGGACGGCTTCGAACTCTGCCGCCGGATCAAGAGCCACCTCGATGTCCCAATTGTCATCCTCAGCGCCGTGGCGGCCGTCGAGAGCAAGGTCGAAGGCCTGCAGATGTACGCCGAGGACTACGTCGTCAAGCCCTTCGAAAAAGAAGAGCTTGTGGCCAGGGTGCAGCGCGTGCTGCGCCGCTACGGTGAGTCCGCTGGGGTGGAGCAGCCGGAGGTAGTCATCGACCAGGATCTCCAGATCAACTTCGTCCAGCACTGGGCACGGGTCCGCGGACAGCAGGTGACCCTGACTCCGACAGAGTCAAAGCTGCTCTTCCTGCTGGTGCGCAACGCGGGCCGGGTAGTAACCAACGAGACGCTGCTGGCCAAGGCGTGGGCCGGGGATGAGGAAGCCTACGAGGAGGGCCTGCGCGTGCACATCTCGCGGTTGCGGAGCAAGATCGAGCCCAACCCCAGCAAACCCATATACATCCAGACCAAGCGCGGGGTGGGTTACCGCTTCAGCGCCAACGTGACCTACCCCGGTGGCCAGGAGTCGATGGCACTGGCCGGATGAAGACCTTCTTCGGCGCCATCGCGGTCTTCGTCGCCTCTCTCCCCCTCTGGCTTCACTAAGAGCCGAGACGTCGCGGCCAGGACCGCACCCGTACAGTTACGGTGACCGATGCCGGAATGGCTCGTACTGTTTGCCACGGTGTTTGGCGTCATCTTCCTGATCGAGCTTCCCGACAAGACCGCGCTAGCCACCCTGATCCTGGCAACCAAACATCGGCCCCTTCCCGTCTTCATAGGAGCCGGGGCCGCCTTCGTGGTGCAAACCGTGGTCGCGGTCGCGGCCGGTTCGATTTTTTCCTTGCTGCCAAGGGACGCGGTACGGATCGGCGCCGGTCTCCTCTTCCTGGTGCTGGCAGCGGTCACCGCAGTTACCAACCGGCCCAAGGAGGTGGATGAGGAGATGGAGGTGGTCAAGGTAGAGCAGCGCTTCCACACGCCGCTGATCAGCGCGTTTGTGGTGGTCTTTGTCGCCGAATGGGGCGACCTGTCGCAGCTGGCAACGGCAGCCTTCCAGGCTCGGTACCGGCAGCCGGTCCTGGTTTTCACTGCGGCATTGCTGGCCCTCTGGGTGGTCGCCGGCATCGCCGCCGTGGCCGGAAACCGGATCGGGGCGCTGATCCCGGAGCGGCCGTTGCAGTATGCCGCGGCACTGGTGATGGCGGTGATCGCCGTCTTGCTGATCAGCGGCGTGCTGGGCTGACCGCGTACCCTCCTTCGTGATGGCCGGACGGCGCTCAAAGCTGCATTTCTCCGGAGAAAACCGGCTGATGGCGGGCCTCCTCGTGCTCGTGCCGTTGACCCTCCTGGCTGCCGCCGCCGGAGTGCCTCGAGCCGTCCAGTTCTTCCTGGCGGTGGGTGCAGTTGTGCCGCTGGCGGCTTACATCAGCGCCGCCACCGACGCGCTCGCAATCAGGTTGGGTGGAAAGGTCGGCGGCCTGCTGAATGCCACCTTCGGCAATTTTCCCGACCTGTTGATCGGCGTCTTCGGCGTCCAGAAGGGCCTGATCCCGCTGGTGAAGGCCACCCTGGTCGGAGCCTTGATCAGCAACTCGGCGCTGATCCTCGGACTCTGCTACCTGGCGGCGGGCCTGCTCTACCGGCGTCCCCGATTCGACCGGCTGGAGGCGGGCCGTCACAGCATCCTGATGATGCTAACGGTGGCGGCCGTGCTCTTCCCGTCCGCGACTGCACTGGTGGTCTGCCGTGGTGCCTGCTCGGGGCCTTCCGCCGGCACCATCCAGGGCATCAGCGTCGGGATCGCCATCGTTCTTTTGATCAGCTATGGCGCGTACGTCGCATACGGTGTCCTCGGGCTCGAGGGTGAGGGCCGCGACGATCGGCAGAGGCCCTGGCCCACCGGATTCAGCCTCGCGGTGCTGGGGACCATGGCCGTGGCCCTGATTCCGGTCACGGACATACTCACTGGAGGTGTGACCGCGGTCACCCAGGTGCTGGGCTGGACGCAGGTCTTCGTGGGCGTGATCATCGTGGCCAACGCGGGCAACGTCGCCGAAGCTTACGCCGCGATCAAGTTCGCCCTCAAACGCCCGGGGGGCGCCGGCCGCGATTCGGGCCTCGATCTCTCGCTCGGAGTTGCCTCCGCCTCATCGATCCAGATCGCCACCTTCGTGGCGCCGGTGGTGGTGCTCTTCAGCCTGACCGCGCATCCGATGAACCTGGTCTTCAGCTTCGTCGAGATTTCCATCCTGGCCCTGCTGGCCGTCATCTTCACCCACACCGCCCAGGACGGGGAGAGCAACTGGCTCGAGGGTGTCCAGCTGCTGGCCCTGTATGCCATGGCGGCCATCGTCTTCTACGCCCTTCCCGAGTCGGCGCTCGGCGGTTGAGCTGGCCCGGCCGGCTCAGGCCGCGGGCGGAATCTCAAGCATGGCCGGCAGCGCGCGCTGCGGGATGATGAAGGTGAAGGTGCTCCCCTCCCCCGGGACGCTCTTCACCCAGATGCGTCCGCCGTGCATCTCCACCAGCCGGCGGCTGATCGACAGTCCCAACCCGGTTCCCTGGTACTTGCCGGTCTGTCCGCTGTTTCCTTGCTGAAAGCTCTCAAAGATGCGCTCGCGGTCCGCGGCCGGCACGCCGATGCCGGTGTCGGTCACGGAAAAGCAAACATCGGTCCCCTGCCGCTCCACCCGGAGGACCACGCCGCCCTTCTCGGTGAATTTGAGGGCGTTCCCCAGCAGGTTGAGGAGAACCTGCTTGATCTTCGGCCGGTCGCCGAAGACATCGCCGATCTCGGGTTCCACCTCGCTTGTCATGAGAAGCTGCTTGGTCCGCGCCAGCGAGCTGAGGCTGTCGATGCACTCGGCCACCAGCCCCTCGACATCGACTTCGCCCCGGTGCAGCTGGGCCTTCCCCGCCTCCAGCTTGGAGATGTCGAGCAGGTCGTTGATCAAGCCGAGCAGGTGCCGGCCGTTGTCGGCAACGATCTCGACGTCCTGGCGCTGGTCCGGCGAGAGCGCGCCTCCGTCCCCCTCGAGGAGTAGCTGGGAGAAGCCGAGGATGGCGTTGAGCGGAGTTCGGAGCTCGTGGCCGACATTGGCCAGGAACTCGGACTTATGCTGATTGGCCCGTTGCAGCTCGGAGTTGACCGCCTCCAGCCGAGCCGTCTGCTCGGTGGCCAGATAGAAGAGGTTGGCCTCCTGGATCGCGGTGGCGGCGTGCTGCGCGTAGAGAGTGAGCATCTCCACCGTGTCCCGGTCCAGCGCCTGCTGGTTGAAGACCGCCAGAACACCGAGCAGCTGATCCCCGACCAGCAGCGGGAAGCCGGCGAACGCCTGGATATGTTCGGCGACAGCCCAGGAACGCACCGTCACCTGGCGGTGGGTCTGGGGATCGTTGGTGATGATTGGGATCCGCAGCTCGGCCACCTGGCCGACCTCGGTTTCGCCCCGCTCGATGTGGGCCGGCAGTGGCGGCGGCGTCCCGGCGCGGTGATCACCGGCCCGGCGCCAGAGCGTGCCGTCGGATGCCTCGACCAACCATACCTGGGCGACCGTCAGGCGGAAGTCCTCGATCAAGCCGGTCACGACCGACTCGACCAGCTCCGGCTCGAACAGCTTCTTGTCGATCCGGTCGATCGACACATTCAGGCGCTCCAGCCGCTGGGCGCGTTCCTCAGCGTCCTCGAAGAGGCGGAGGTTGCGCAGGGCCGCAGCCAGCTGCTGGCACAACAGCTGCATGGCGTCGCGTTCCCAGCCGTTCAGGCCCCGGCCAGCCTCGGCGGTGTTCAGGACCAACACTCCCTCCACGGTTCCCTCGAGAACGATGGGCGCACCACACGTCCGGCGATAGCCCAACCGCTGCAGCCGCGGCTCGCTGAAGAGGGGCGGCTCACTGAGTACCACGATTCGGCCTTCCTCGACCACTCGCCGCACGATGCCCTCGCCGTCGGGCATGGTGGCCCCCTCCAGTGGCCCCGGCAGTCTGACGGCTGCCCGAATGACGTAGGTCCCGGTGAGATCCTTGAGCAGGACGGCTCCGGACTCCATCTGGAGCAGGTCCATTCCACAGCGGATGACCGTATGCAGGATGCGCCCGAGGTTCATTTCACCGACCAGCTCGCTGAGCACCCGCCGGAGCTGCTCGGTCTGGTCGAGCCGTCGCTGCGTGCCCCGAATCTCCCGGTTGAGGGCGCGCACGGCCAGCCCCAGGCCGGTCACCCCGACCACTGTGGGAATAGCCCGCAGCAACGTGTCCCGGACTGAGACGGCAACCCCCAGCCCGGCCAGCTGGAAGATGATCAGGCCGCTCACGAAGAACAGGCTGGTCGCGACTCCGCCGGCGAGGTCGAACCTGAAGACGGCCTCCGCCGCCACCAGCGCGTAGAGAAGGAACGGGAGGTTGGAGTCGCTCGACCAGAAGAGGACGATCCAGCCGCTCACGACCAGGTGGTCAAGCACCAACAGCAAGCCCGCGACAGAGACCGGGAAGCGCGGGCCCTGTTCCCGGCCGGCCAGCAGGTAGGCCACCCCGTTGTATAGGACCACCAGCAACACCAGGGCGAGCGTCATCGGCAGCGACTCTGAGCGAACGAACCAGGCGAGTGCCAGCGGTAGGGTGAGGGCGGCGAACCGGATCGCGACCAGCTGCCTGTCCAGCGCAATCATGCCTGGCTCGGGCCCCCGGGACTTATGCGGCCTGAGGGGTCTGGAGGTTGTTGATCATCTCGAGGAATCGGTCCTTGCCGAAGTCGCCCTTCTGGATGATCGTCTGGATGTTGCCCTGCAGGCGCTCGCGGTCTTCGCTGGTGATGTTCTTGGCGGTGTAGATCAGGATCGGGATCTGAGCCGTGGTCGGGTCGTCCCGCAGCTTTGAGACCACCTCGAAGCCGTCGACGTCGGGCATCATCAGGTCGAGGATGATCATGTCCGGCTTTTTCTTGAGGGCCAGCTCCACGCCCGCCTTGCCGCCGTCGGCGACCAAGACTTCCATGTTGAAGGGCTTCAGCATGGCCTTTACCAGCCGGATGTTCTGCGGATCGTCGTCCACGATCAGGATGCTGGACGGCGTTTTCTTGCCGCGCTTGCCGTCGGCCAGCAGGTCGAACTTGACCATCATCTGGAGCAGTTGCTGGCGGTCGATCGGCTTGGTCAGGAAATCCGCCTGGCCGATGTCGAACGGCAGCGATTCCTTGTTGACTTTGGAGGTAAGCACCACCGGGATGTCGCGCGTCTTCGACTCCCGTTTCAGGTCATAGAGCAAACCGTTCCCGCCGTTGGGCGGCAGCTGGGTATCGATCAGGACCGCGAGCGGCTGCATCTGCACCGCCTTCTTGAGCGCCTCCTGGGCGCTGGCCGCGATCACGACCTCGTAGCCGGCATGCTCGAGGAACGGCTCGATCCGCTCCTTGACCGCGGGGTCGTTGTCCGCGACCAGGATCACCGGCGGCTTCGAGTTCCCCATGCCGACGGGCGGTTGGAGCTGCACCGGCCGCTCCTGGATGCCCGACTCCTGCTTGGCAAACTCGATCAGCTCGCGGATGTGCTCCATCAGGCGCTTGCCGCTCTCGTTGATGTGCGACACGAATTCGTGGCGCTCCTCCGGCGTCGTCTTGTTGGTGCGCTCGTCGAGCAGGATCTCGGAGAAGCCGATGACGGCGTTGAGCGGTGAGTTCAGGTCGTGGCTCTGGTCGTAGATCACCCGGAACTTCGCCTCGAAGTCTCGCTTCGCCTGGGCCAGGGCCGGGGCCACGTCCTTGCTCTTGCCGCTGGCGGTGAGCTCCACCCGCAGGCCGTCGACCTGCGCCTGCAACGCCCGCTTCTCGGCCTCGTATCGCGCCAGCACCTGGCTCTGCGGCGGGGTGGTGCCGGCGGCCTTGCGCGCTTCATCCAGCTGCGCCTTGAGGGTTGTCTTCTCCCGCTGCCAGGCGACCTCCAGCTCCTTCGCCTCGGACTGCCGCCGGTTTTGCAGCTCGTTGGTCTGGTTCATCATCTCCGAGAGCTGCGCCTGGATCCGCTCCAGGTCGACCTTGAGCTGGTTCTTCTCGGAGGTGAGGCGCTGCTCGCGGGCGGTCCACTCCTCAGCCTTGCGCCCGCTCTCGCCGGCGAGGTCGGCGTGGAGGGCTTTGACCTTCTCATAGTCCTGCTGCATTCCCTGCAACTTCGCGCTCGCATCCTGCAGCTGCTTGCGTAGGCCTGCGCGCTCCTCGTGGTAGGAGGCCTCCCGCGCCTGCCAGTCCTTCTCCAGTGCCTTGACCTTGGCGAGCAGCGCGGTCCGCTCCTCGCCAAGCCGCTGGAGCTCGGCCTGGACCTTGCCCAGCTCGGCGGCCTTCTTGCGCGCCTCGTCCAGATCGGTCTGCAGTAGCTTGCGGTCGGCCCGGTACTCGGAGTCCTTTGCCTGGGACTCCTGCTCCAGGCGGGCAACGTCGGCAATCAATCGCTGGCGTTCGGCCTGCCATTTTTCTCGAGCCGCCTTGAGGGGGTCGAGCTCCGCCTGGACCGCCCTGAGCTGTTGGTTGATCTGGGTGTTCAGGGCGGCCAGCCTGTTC